>NZ_JBFULJ010000165.1:0-6449 GCF_056400385.1 Priestia sp. P5_B4 | reverse complement strand
CTTGAAGAAATTGCGAATGTGTTGAAAGATCAAGCACATCGTATTAAAGAGTTCATGCCCCAGCAGTTTGATAAGCAGTTAATCACACCTTTTACAAACAAAGCCGGCATCAACTTTACAACAGTTGGCGAAACGTTTTTATTCAGCTTCTATCACGAAGCGATGCATGTAGAAACGATTAAGCAAATCGGGAAAGCTGCAGCTGCACAATAAGAAAATAAAAAAGAATAAATCACATATTCTTTATAACTATTTTACATAGCGCCTATGCATATACTGATCTATGCAGCGCATAAGATGTAACATGAGCTGCTTTTCCTAATGCAGTTCGCAAGGAGGTGACAACGTGAAATTTCTTTCAGGTTTAACGACTCTTCTTGTGATTTTAGGCGGTTTAAATTGGTTAGCTGTAGCACTAGGCGTGAATGTAGTAGAAGAGCTATTTGGCTCTTGGGATTGGTTAGTAACAACGATTTATTGGTTAGTTGGCCTGTCTGCTCTTTATCAAATTTTTGATAAGTTCTTCGGAACGGGAGCGAGTGTCAAAAGCAAAGCGCTATAATAAATATTATTTTTTATAATCTCTTTAGGGAGTTTGAATGTATATTCAAACTCCCYTTTTCATGGATAAAAGACGTGACAACTTTACAAAATACGGTAAAATAAGGTAATAACCAAAAAAATAGGAGGAATGAGATGGAGCTTTGGGGTGTAGTACCTATCTTAGTGTTYGGAGTTCTTTATATAGGAATCATTGCTGGTATTATAGCTGTTATCGTTATAGTGTTAAAGCGAATGCAGGAGAGAAATCAATATTTACGTGAAATACGGGATGAACTGAGAAATCAAAACAGAGCAACTATAGCAGAAAATAAAGAATAGAAGAGGGTTTAATAGATGAAGAAAAGTGTACTTTCTATATTTTTTATCGTAAATCTTTTTTTATTTACTGTTTATTATTTAATCAAGGATACATCTTTCAGCTAAAGAATCTACCTTACATATGGGCTATTTATTTACTTCTTGGCACCTGTTTAGCTTTTTATTATATGCTGCGATATAAACAAAAAAAAGACGGACAGGTATTGCTTTCAATCGGCATTTTAACTACAAGCATTAGTTCACTTGGCTGTTTAGTTTTCTTTTACTTCTTTTATCACGCGATGGGCGGATAAAGAGCACCAAAAGCAGGGACTTCAGTGAAAGTCTCTGCTTTTTATATTTGGATCTATTGTATAATAGAAAAAAAGAAATGAATGCAGGAGGGGAACTATGCGAATTGTTTCGCTTTGTCCAAGCAATACAGAACTAATAGCGTATTTAAAATGTGAGCATTTGCTCGTAGCAATTGATGATTATTCCGATTGGCCGCAGTCTATTCAAAGTCTGCCGCGTTTAGGTCCCGATTTATCTATTAATATGGATGCGGTGGAAGAAGCTAAACCCGATTTAGTCCTAGCATCACTAAGCGTTCCTGGAATGGAGCGAAATATTGAAGAACTTAAAAAACGAAAGCTTCCTTATGTCGTATATAATCCTAATTCGCTAGAAGATATCCGTCAAAATCTACAGGATTTAGGTCAGCGATTAAACATTGAAACAAAAGCAGCTGAACTGTTAAAGCGTTATGATCAGTTTCTTTCTACATATAAAGGGATTGCAAATCAAATTGATGAAAAAGCCACTGTATACTGGGAATGGTGGCCAAAACCTGTCTTTACTCCTGGCAAAGCAAACTGGCTGACTGAAATTAGTGAGTTAGCGGGAGGAGAAAATATATTTGCTGATCATAAAGAAGCAAATGTACAGAGTAATTGGGAAGAAGTGTTCAAACGAAATCCACAACATATTTGTCTGGCTTGGGTAGGCGTGCAGACAAACAAAGTAAATCCGACTATTTTACATAAAAGACCCGATTGGTCCGATATGTGTGCCATTAAAGAACATCGCGTACATGTACTAGAAGAATGGCTGTATTGTCGTCCTTCACCTAGGTTGCTGTTAGGGTTAAAAAAACTCGCGGCGCTTCTTCATCCAGATACGTTTCCTGCATTTGACGGCAAGGACCCCTTATTATAAGAAAAAGGAGCGATACATATGAAAGATATAAAACAAATAAAACATACCATTCAACACCGCTATCCTTTTTTACTTGTTGATCGCATCTTAGAGCAAGAAGAAGGAAAGCTTGCGATAGGGATTAAACAAGTAACAGCAGATGAACCTTTTTTCCAAGGCCACTTCCCGGACTATATGGTAATGCCAGGGGTACTTATTGTCGAAGCTCTTGCCCAGCTTGGTGGGTTTGCCATGGCTGCGGATGACCAACAAAAAGGAAGACTTGCCTTTTTAGCGGGAATAGACGAATGTCGTTTTAAGCGTCAAGTAAGGCCAGGAGATACACTGCGTTTAGAATTTGAGGTTCTCAAGCAGCGCGGAAAGATTGTAAGAGGAAAAGGAAAAGCATTTGTAGACAGCGAGTTAGCTTGTGAAGCGGTCATTACCTTTGCTCTTGATATATAATACAAACCAGGATAAAGCGTATTGAAGGAAACCGCCTTATGCCATAAGGCGGTTTTTTGTAAATACCTTAGTCAAACTTCCTTTTGATGAAAGAAGAAACGGGGTATAGAAGAAAAAAGGGAGAGGGGAGAATGCGGTGAGAACATTAACGGAAGTTGTTGTATTACTCACACTATTGGGTACGTATATAGGCATCTCACTACTTGTCTACAAACGAAAAAGAACGAATCCGTTTTTCTACAGCATTTACTTTTATTTAGCTACCAGCGTCATTTTGATTTGCTTGGTTATCTTTTGGCTTCAGCTTCGTTTTGGACTCACTGATAAGCAAGTAGGAGGATTGCTTATCAGTGTGGTTGCATTCTTTTTACTTATTTATGGGTTGTTAAAAACAAAACAAAAAGACAGGTAGCCGATGCTATCTGTTTTTATTTATATTCATGTTATATATTTTTATCAATTGTAGTGTCAATTGAATGGATCTCTTCATATACTAAAGATAACAGCTTTCTTTTGCAGGTTAGTTGACATCGTAGCTTATAACTCGCTATTCTTTTGATAATTCATTTTGTGAAAGGAAGTGGACGTATGGATACATCCCGTATTATAGCTAAGTTAGAAAATCGGATACCGACAATTCTTGGAATGGAGCAGTTTTCTCGCTTCGGTATTCTTGTTCCGCTTATTGAAAAACAAGGAGAACTGCATGTTTTATTTGAGGTAAGAGCGCTCGATTTACGAAGACAGCCAGGAGAAATTTGCTTTCCAGGAGGGCGTGTCGAGAAGACGGATGCAGACGAAAAAGAAACGGCTATCCGTGAAACATCCGAGGAGTTAGGGATTACGCCTGAATCTATTCAGCAAGTACAAGCTTTAGATTATATTGTTTCTCAATTTGGAACAATCATTTATCCCTATGTAGGTTTTATTGATGAGTCGCTTGAACTTCGACCGAATCCTTCGGAAGTAGCAGAAGTATTTACCGTGCCTCTTTCTTTTTTTCAGCGTACCGAACCTGATATACACAATATCCATTTCAGAGTAGAACCCGAACATAATTTTCCTTATGACGCGATTATTGGTGGTGAAAATTATAATTGGCAAACAAGAGAGATGGAAGAACATTTTTATTACTATGAAGACCGAGTCATATGGGGACTGACAGCAAAAGTGATTTATCATTTAATACATGTACTAAATGATAAATAAAAAGCAGCGAATACGGATTCGCTGCTTTTTTTATATTAAATAGATTGAATAGCCTCTGCGATAGGCGTATCGCCTGAAACTAAATCAAAAGAACGTCCGAATGTATGATCTTCACTTAGCGTTTCAACTACCACACGCGCTACATCTTCGCGAGGAATGGATCCGCGCTCTTTGTTCTCCCCAGTATCTACACGTCCTGTTCCTGGTTCGTTTAACAATCCGCCTGGTCGAACAATTGTATATGTTAATCCGCTTGCTTCTAAGATTTTATCTGCATAATGTTTGGCTACATAGTAAGGAATTAGTGAAGTATTCCAGTTTTCACGGTGATGTGCTTGAAGTGCGCTTACCATGACAAATCGTTTAATACCTAAATCTTCTGCAGCTTCCATCGCTTTTACCGCACCGTCTAAATCAATTAAAAGTGTCTTATCATGGCCTGTGTTTCCGCCTGATCCTGCGCTAAAGATAACGGCGTCACAGCCTTTCATCACTTCCTTAATTTCGTGTACAGTGCCTTCTAAGCTTGCAAAAGCCGTTTCGATACCTCTTGCCTCAAGTTCTTTTGCTTGTTCTTCTTTACGAACCATCGCACGTACAGTGTGCACATCACTTTCATTCAAAATGTTTACAATATGTTGGCCTACTTGACCATTCGCACCAATTACAAGAACTTTCATGTCTAAATTTGCTCCTTTCAAATCCAAATGCTTATATATTATTGTTTCATATTCACCGTTTTCATTCAATAAATGAGCTCAAAATCCGGTGAATAAGGGGAAAGTAAGAAAATATATTAAAAAAATGAAAAACAAGAAATAAAAACTAATTTACAAACAAAAAAAGGAAAAAAATAGTTCGTTAAACCCAGTGTCTGAACTATTTAAATTTTGTAAAATTTTATCAAACCCTTGGTAATACAACACTTCTTAAAAACAGCATCTCTTTTAACATTTCCCGATACAACCTATATAAACACATTTTGATAATTTTAAACTTTTACTTCGGAAAAATTTTTTGTTATTATGTTTTAGTCATTAAAATATTCATGAACGAAATATTTAGTCCGAGCGGACAAAGGAGAGGATAAAATGAACACATTACAATACTTAGTCGCAGAACGTGCAGAGATTTCTCCTCAACATGAAGCACTAGTTGAACATAATGAACGTTATACATTTAATGAATTTCATGAAAAAGTAAATCAATTGTCTCATTACTTCTTAGAGAAAGGCATTCAAAAAGGAGATCGCATTGGTATTTTAGCTCATACAAGCATTGCTTACCCAGTCGTTACAATGGGAATTTTACAAGTGGGAGCAGTCGTTGTTCCATTAAGTAAGAGCATGACACCTTATGAACTGGATAGCATTATTAAGAGCGGACAGTTAAAAGCGATTATCCACCACAACGAATTTACGTCTGTATTAGAAAAAGCGGAACAAACGGATGAACTTAGCTTTACGTTAAAAATTGAGGATGCAAAAGAATTTACAACTCAATTCTCAGCGTATGACACAAACACACCAGAAGCACTTCCTGAAGTACTTCCTGAAGATCTAGCATTGATGATGTTCACATCTGGTACAACAGGTAAGTCAAAAGGATGTATGATTGCACACGGATCGGTAAGTGCCTTTTTAAATTCTGGCGGACAGGAAGAACGTGCAAATATTGATAAAAGCATGCGTTATTTGTTTGTTCATCCATTCTTCCACATGAGTTCGATGAGCATTTTATTTATGTGCATTAACACAGGAAACACAATGGTATGTTCTGAAGAAACAGATCCAGCTAAAGTAATTGAGGTAATTGAAAAAGAAAACATTAAAATGCTGTTTGCACTACCACCGGCATTAAAATACATCGTAGAAGAGCTTGAAAAAGGAGATCACTATGATTTCCCTCTAAAACTTGCTGTGTCAGGCGGAACAAAAGTATCAGAGTCTTTAATCGAACAATATGATCGTAACGGAATGATTTTAGCTCAAGGGTACGGAAGCACAGAAGCTTGGATTATCAGTTCATGGCATCCTCAAATGGGATGGAAGAAAGTAAGCTCTGCTGGAAAACCTGCTCCACATGTGGAAGTTAAAATTGTAGACCCCGAAACACGTCAAGAAGTTCCAACTGGAGAAAAAGGTGAAGTACTTGTACGAAGCCCTTATCTATTTAAAGGCTATTGGCAAAACGAAGAAGCAACAAACGCTGTCTTACAAGATGGCTGGTTAGCGATGGGTGATGCAGGTCGATTAGATGAAGACGGATTTCTTTACATTGAAGGACGCTATAAAGATGTAATTGTATATGGAGGAGACAACATCTACCCAGATCAAGTAGAAGAAGTTGTCCTAGCAGCAGATGGGGTGTTAGAAGCGACAGTTGTCGGCATGCCTGATGATGTGTACGGCGAAGTTCCATATGCATTTGTTGTTAAACAAGAAGCATCTGCTTTAACTGAAGAAGATGTAGTGAACTTCTGTAAAGAACGATTAGCACCATATAAAGTACCAACTGTTGTATTTGTTTCATCACTTCCTAAAAACAGCGTAGGAAAAGTGTTGAAAAACGAAGTGAAAAAACAAGCCTTAGCAAACGCATAATAAAAAAAGCGGCCTTTATAGCCGCTTTTTTTATATTTATTGCTGTAATTTTTGAGATATTTTTTTCATAATGTGAAAGTATTGATCTCTTTCTTCTTCTGATAAGTGTGAAAG
>NZ_JBFULJ010000164.1:0-6466 GCF_056400385.1 Priestia sp. P5_B4 | reverse complement strand
TATTAGCATAGTTACAACTGTGTGAATAGCCGAATTGAGCACTTAGACCAAGGAATATAGATCTAGAATACAGCTAGTCATAAACTATTAAGGAAATATGAGGGGAATATGAACGAAATGAAGGGGATGTAAAGCTTTTGTGATAACCTTGTAAAAGTGAACTTTTTTCTAATTGGATAGGCTATACTGCCAGTAGAGCCATATGAATACTACATAGAGGCTCAGATGATTCGAAAGGAGACGGTAAAATGAACAAAAGTTTATTAGTCAAGTTATTTGGATCACTTCTAGCAATTATGTTAATCACAGCATGCAACTCACAAACGGATGAAAAAGATGCCACAGAACAGCAAACAGAACAGTCGGATGATACTCAAGCGGAGGACACAACTACAGATGATTCACAGGAAACAATGAAGCAAGACGAAGCAGATGATTCATCTGGGGATGAAGCATCTGATGATCAAGAAGAATCAACGGATAGTACTGACGAAAAAACAGATGAAAGTAAATAAACGTAAGTATTTMTATAAAAAAAAGCGACTCAAGTAGAGTCGCTTTTTCTATTAGTTTTGTACGGTGATTTCGCTTGCTTCATTTAACGTTACGTTCACTGTCGATACGTCTGCGTCATCTAAAAGTAAGTCTGTAATTCGATCTTCAAGCTGTTCTTGAATTGCTCGGCGGAGCGGTCTAGCACCGAATGCAGGGTGATAGCCAAGTTCAGCTAGTTTTTCTTTTACCTCATCTGCTACGCTCAGCGTGATATTTTGTTCTTGTAATGTTTCTTTTAATTCAGCAAGCATAAGGTCCACAATTTTAATTAAGTTGTCTTTTTCAAGGTGATTAAATTCAATGATTGTATCAAATCGGTTTAAAAACTCTGGTTTGAAATAAGATGAAAGTGAATCTAAAACGGATGCCTGTTTAAGTGCGTCATTTTCTGCGTCAAACCCAACCGTAATTTTCTTTTCACCTACACCAGCGTTACTTGTCATAATGATAACTGTGTCTTTAAAGCTTACTGTGCGACCTTGACTATCTGTTAGACGTCCGTCTTCTAGAATTTGTAGAAACATATGCTGAACGTCTGGATGAGCTTTTTCAATTTCATCTAGTAAGATGATGGAATAAGGATTACGGCGTACTTTCTCTGTTAATTGTCCTGCCTCTTCGTGACCTACGTAGCCAGGAGGTGAACCGATTAATTTAGACACCGCGTGTTTTTCCATATATTCACTCATATCTAGACGAACCATAGCATCTTTTGAGCCGAATAGTTCTTCAGCTAATGTTTTGGTTAACTCTGTTTTACCAACACCTGTTGGGCCGACAAATAAGAATGAACCAATTGGGCGATGCTTCGCTTTTAATCCAGCGCGAGAACGTCGAATCGCTTTTGCTACTTTTTCTACAGCTTCCTGCTGTCCGATTACTTTTTGAGCTAAGTGCTCTGCTAAATGCTTCATTTTTGCTGATTCATTTTCTTGAAGTTTACCAACAGGGATACCCGTTTTCTTTTCAATAATTGCTTGAATGTCAGCAATATCCACATTCATTTTTTGCTGTTCTTCGTTTAGTTGTTTTTCAAGAGCAGCTTCTTCATCGCGCAGTTTTGCCGCTACTTCATATTTTTCATCCTTTAGCGCCTGCTCTTTTTCTTTTGTAATTTCTTTTAAGCGAGCGGCCGCGTCGTCTTTATTTGTAATGCCTGCCTGCAAGTTCATTTTTGAACCTGCTTCATCTAGCAAGTCAATTGCTTTATCAGGCAAGAAGCGATCTTGAATGTAGCGGTGTGATAAATTTACACAAGCGCGGATCGCTTCATCTGTATAGCTAACGCCGTGATAATCTTCATATTTACTTTGGATTCCTTTTAGAATTTCAACAGCTTCTTCTACAGACGGTTCGTGAACCATAACCGGCTGGAAGCGTCGTTCAAGAGCCGCATCTTTTTCAATGGAACGGTACTCTTTTAAAGTTGTAGCTCCGACTACTTGAAGTTCGCCTCGTGCAAGAGCAGGCTTTAAAATATTGCTTGCGTCCATTGAACCTTCCGCTGAACCAGCTCCTACAAGAAGGTGAATTTCATCGATAAATAAAATCACGTTTTTTCGCTGTTGAAGCTCAGAAATTAACTGCTTCATGCGCTCTTCAAATTGACCGCGCACGCCGGTATTAGCTACGAGAGATGCTACATCTAACAGATATACATCTTTATTTAACAGCTTGGCAGGAACTTTTCCTTCCGCGATTTTTAAAGCTAACCCTTCAACAACAGCTGTTTTACCAACACCGGGTTCTCCGATTAGTACCGGGTTGTTTTTGTTTCTTCTATTTAAAATTTCAATGACACGCTCTACTTCTTCTTCTCGGCCAATAACAGGGTCAATTAATCCCGTTTTCGCAATTTGAGTTAAGTTTCGACCGAACTGGTCTAAAAAGCCTCCGCCGCCATTTCCTTGCTGTGGCTGTTCCGGTGCAGCTTGTTCGTGCGCCATTTGATTGAATAAATCATTGATGTTCATAAAGCCGCCACCTCCAAAACCTGATGGGATTTTATGTTCTTTCATTAGTGCTTGATAACATGTATGACATAAACGATATTGAGATTTTTGGTTATTTGTTTGTACATTTAATTGAATAGATGCTTCACGTTTATTACAGTTTTGACAAATCATTTAATTAGCCTCCCTAAATGATTTTAATCGAAGATCAGCAGGTGTTTGACCTTTCTTGACCTTTCGTAATTTCATTATACTTTGACCTTTTTTGACTTTCAAGTCTTTTGCTTAAAAAATTTTTGAAGGAAGTTCCTCGCTTATGTACAAAAGGTAGTACATTAAAAAAAGATGTGTTTTATGTGTACCCGTTCTATACATGTAAAAACATAAGAGGCATTTTGTACAATGATCTGCTTGGAGAGGGAATTAATATTAATAAGAAGAAAAGTGGAAAAATGAGTGCAGAGCTTACCGTTGGATAAAATAAGTTATTGACAGCAAGAAGGATAAAAATTATACTCAAGAAGGTTTGCACTTAACTGCGTAAAAGCATAAAAGCGTTTAAGTGAAAAAGAAAGATAGAAAGGGAATACCTCATGAAAAAAGAAATTTCATTTATACAATCAATAGCGGTGGTTTTGGTGCTATTAGCTATTATTTTTGTTTCATTATTTACGTTAAAGCTGCCGCCTCATATTCCGCTGATATTTGGTGTAGCATTTATTAGTGTGATTGGCTTTTTGTTGAAATATAAGTGGACAGAAATGGAGAAAGGGATTTTAGACGGTGTCAGACTGGGCATTAAGCCTATCCTTATTTTAATGCTGATCGGAATGCTTATTGCGATTTGGATGGTAGGAGGAACGATACCGACGATTTTATCCTACGGCTTCCACTGGATTTCACCGCAGTACTTTTTAATTAGTGCTTTAGTTATTACCGTATTAGTTTCAACATTCACGGGAAGTTCATTAACAACCGTCAGTACGGTAGGGGTCGCTTTATTTGGCGTAGGAACTGCTATTGGTGTACATCCAGGGCTAGCAGCGGGGATGATTGTTTCAGGAGCTGTGTTTGGAGATAAGATGTCTCCCTTGTCTGATACAACAAATTTTGCTTCTGGTATCGTTGAAGTCCCGCTTCCTAAACATATTCAGCACATTACGTGGACGACGGTTCCAAGTATTGTTATTACAGCAATCATTGCACTGGTAATCGGAATCAACGGAAATCAGGAAAGCGTCAATTACGGGGAAATTCAAGGAATTCAAGACGCATTAAAACATACGTTTAATTTACATGTGTTAACGTTGCTTTCTCCACTTTTAGTTCTTATTTTTTCGATGAGAAGAGTCGATGTACTTCCAACGTTAGTTTTAGGTATTGTAACGGCCATCATTACAGGAATGATTACACAGMATGAATTTACGCTGAGTCAATTGCTAGGCGTTCTTCAAAGCGGTCCGGCAGTAGAGTCAGGAAATAAAGTAGTGGATGCGATTGTGAATAAAGGCGGACTGCAGTCCATGATGTTTTCTATTTCCCTTATCATGATTGCCTTGTCGCTAGGTGGCTTGATGAGAGCTGTTGGAATTATTGATGCTTTGTTAGAAGGATTAGCAAAACAAATTCGCCGCAGCGGAGACGTTATTTTTGCTACGCTTCTATCTTCAATTGGAGTGAACGTTATTACAGGCGAACAGTATTTATCGATTCTCTTGCCTGGACAGACGTTTAAGCCGCTGTATGAAAAATGGAATTTAGATCCAAAAAACTTATCACGAACGCTTGAAGACGGCGGAACGGTTATTAATGCTATTATTCCGTGGGGTGTCAGCGGTGCTTTTATTTCAACTGCATTAAATATTCCCGCAGCTGACTATATTCCATTTACATTCTTTAGTATTTTATGTCCTATTTTTTCAATTATTTTAGCATATACAGGCATTGGCATTGCCAAGAAAAAAGCTCAGTCTTAATTGGGCTTTTTTTTTTGGAAAAAGGACAGGTAAAAAACGACAAAAAAAGTATCATTCCACTTTTCAAATCTATAATTTAATAATACAATTTACTATACGTCTTTCTTGTTAATGTATTTGGATGAATTCTTATTTCTTTATTGATGAAGAAATTTGAGTTTTGCGGTATGATAAATAAGCTGTATTGGCGATGGGATGAATGCCCTTTTTAGCAAACATTTAAGAAGGGTAAAGCCAAATGAAAACACTCATTATAAAAGAGAAAAGATATTTATTGAGGAGAGGGTTTCTGTTGAAAAAATGGGGCATCATTGCATTAATCACTGTAGCTGTGCTCGGTGTGACAGCGGTTTTCAACCGAGCTGAAAGTGATGATGTAAATAAAGAAAAATTGAATTTATTATCGCCTTATTCAAATAAAGTAGATGTATATAGCATTACGTATCCTAGTGATAATTTAAAGATAAAAGGGTTTTTAGTACAGCCTAAAGACATTGCAGACAAACATTATCCGCTTTTAGTATATAATCGCGGAGGAAATCGCGAACATGGCATGATTCGCGCAAAAACACTGCAGTACTTATCATATTGGGCAAGTAAAGGCTACGTCGTGGTTGCGACTCAATACAGGGGAAATGGCGGAAGTGAAGGTACAGAGACGTACGGCGGTAAAGATATTGACGACGTGTTAAATCTTATTAAGTGGGGAGAACAGCTTCCTTATGTAAATCACCAGCAAAAGGTAGCGCTAGGATATTCACGCGGCGGCATGATGACGTATTTAACGATGAAAAACGGCGTTAAATTTGATGCAGTTGTCGTACAATCAGGTATTACAGACATGTTTCAATTCTATGATCAAAGAGGGCCTGAAATGAAACAAGTGCTGCGGACGATTGTAGGAGATCCGGCGCAGTATCCGGAGAGGTATAAAAGTCGTTCTGTTGTCTATTGGAGCGATAAAGTAAATTCACCTCTTTTGATTTTACAGGGTGATCATGATCGTAAAGTTCACCATACGCAGGCTGAAAAGCTTGTGAAACAATTAGATGAGCAGGGAAAAGAATACAAATATGTACTGTACAAAAACGGAGACCATCCGCTAACTGCTTATTATGATCAATATAACGCGGAAATTGATAAGTGGTTTAAAATACATTTAGCTAAGCAGTAAAGAAATTGGAAGCAGTTTTGATGAATGGAAAAGAGCAGCTTGTTTTATCCTACTACATGTAAGCATATAAAAAGGGGATGAAGCAAAATGACTCAGTCTAAAAGTCAAAAAGAGCGTCAGTGGAATGTGCGAAAACAATCACAAAACCCATCGCATGGAAAAGTGAAATCTTTTGAAGAACTATCAGAAGAAATCACGCCTAAACGTAAATAAGGTAACCACCATATAAAGGAAGACACAAAAAAGGAGAGCTKAAGCTCTCCTTTTTCTATGTTTGTTTATGGATTTGTGGACCACATGCCCGCAGATTTGATAAAAATACGAGGATGCAATTTTAATTGTGCGACCATAATTTCTGCTAGGTCTTCAGGCTGCATCACTTTATCAGGATTGCCATCCGTTAAGTTTTCTTTATACGCTAATTCCGTTGCTACTGTACTTGGTGTTAGAGCTGTTACACGAATATTGTGTTTGCGTACTTCTAACGCTAGAGATTCAGTTAAGCCGAGCACGCCAAATTTTGAAGCGCTGTAAGCACTTGTAACGGGAGCGCCTTTTTGACCAGCAGTGGATGAAATATTGATAATGTCTCCACCATTTTTTTCGATTAATTGAGGTAGAACGGCGCGCGTTACGTAGTAAACGCCCATTAAATTCACATCAATGATTTGTTTCCACTCAGCTGGGTCTAGCTCTAAAAAGCTTCCGAATTTACCGATTCCTGCGTTGTTGATTAAGATATCTGTTGCCCCTAATTTTGTATGTAGATGCTCAACTGCTGCATTTACTTCTTCCATAGAAGAAACATC
>NZ_JBFULJ010000163.1:0-6467 GCF_056400385.1 Priestia sp. P5_B4 | reverse complement strand
GTTTCATAGTTCATGCAGCTATCTCTCCTATGTTCATTTCTTTACGGATTCTAGCGTTTCTAAATCATATCGGCCGATTTCTTTGTTGTTTCTCGTGATGACGAGTTTTCCATGCCTCGCCACCTTTTGGAGTTTTTTTAATTTCTGACCGGACGGAGCCATAGGCATTTCTTTGTTTTTAACAGTCGCGCCCAGATCGTAGTGCACATCGACTTTTCCTTTTTTCATATAATTAAACTCTTCAATTCCTATACCTGTACCGAACTGCTCATGCCCTTCATCAAATACATTAACACCTACTGTATTGATAGATGCTTTCTTTAAATCTTCATTCGGTATAATTTTAGCTTCTATTTCGTCTTTATCATTTTGATAGAATTTACGCTCGCCTTGCTGCTTCATTTTAAACTCGTAATACAGCGCTTTTGGTTTTACGTCGACCATTTTTCCTTTGCTATCTTCTATACCAATTCCTCCAATTAAAGCAGGGTCATCTGTTATCTTGACTTTCACTTTTTGAATGCTATAGCCGCTCTCTTCTTTACTAGCAGAGTTTGAGCACGCTACCAATGACATTGCCAAAAAAGCACTCAATGTGCCCACCATAAATTTCTTCACTTCACCACCCCTCAAGGATTAATATACCATAAAAGGAATTTAAATGGATGTTTATCGGTCGATTTTGTAAATAAGTACAGAGTGAGCAACCTATTGACTTAAGTTTCCTTATCAACTCTATAGAAACATAAAAAAACTCTCTCCATAAGGAAAGAGCTACTCTATCACAAAGTCCGCTTCTGCTTTTACCACTCCGTTTACAATAACAGAAAGCGTATGCGTACCGGTGTAATGTTTTCTTGTACTTAAATCTTTAAACGCATGCTTTTTTGCGACTGTCAGCGTTTGGCCTGCTTTTGCTTGAACATTTTTTAGCATAAACACTTTTTGACTGCGGTTTCCTTTTGCTTTTACGTAATGAATTCCATACTCTATGCGAAGGGGCATGTTTTTTTTCACCGATAATCGGAAAGAAAAGTCAATGCTATCACCGATTGTAATAGTATGCGGATGTACGCTAAGTTCTGTGACAGTCACGCCCGGATCATCTCCATAGCCAAAAAGAGACAGAGCTTCAGGATCTCCTTTTTTCAGCAGTGAACGGCACGCATGTTTAACGATCCAGTCGGTTTTAACGTCTTTTCCGTACCAGCTTTTCACCACATCAAGCATCCAGTCTTTTTCTATGTAAGAAATATCATTTAAATGATTGGCTACGCTTTTTCGGACATAGAGCGATTCATCGCATTTTAACTGCTCTAAAATCGGCAGCGTTTGTTTCGGATCTTGCTTTAACGCAGGTACTGATTGTCCCCACGGAAGTCTAGGCCGGCTTCCTTCGCTTGCTAATCTGCGAATATGATGATTTTCATCTCCTGCCCATTCAATCATTTGCTGGAGCATTCGATTTTTATCTTGAATTAAAAACGGACGCACCGCAAATTCTGATGTGGAAAACGGCGTAAAAAAAGCGAGTGCTTTTATTGAAGCTTTCCAATGGTTCAATCCGTACAGTTCAACGTAATCTGGAAAAATCGTGCCTTGAAGTCCTCCTACCGTTGGAGCCACTTTATAAAGGATATGAAGTGCTTCTTCATAATCCCCCGGCAGCACTTCATGCATGGAAAGCGTAATTCTTCTCATGCGCTCTTTCAGCCCTAAGTCTTCCCAGTCCTGTTGAAAAACCAGCTCATGAAATACTTGTTTATCAAATGAACTCATTTCACGTGAAAAAGCGTCGCTCAAGTGCGTAATCAACTCTTCATTAAATACGCTTTTACGTAACTCTTCAGCCATACTTATCCCTCTTTTCCAGGCAGTATTTTATTTTCTTTTGAATAAAGCGCCCGCTCGTACATGCCTTTTTTAAAAATTTGCATAAACAGCTGCTTATTTTTAACTTCTTTAAATCCGTACTGACTGTACAAACCGTGAGCATCTTTTGTTGCCAATAAAATTTTTCGTACGTGTTGAATCGGCTGATAGCCAATCATTTCTTGTACCAGCGCTTTTCCAAGCCCGTTGCCCCGTGCGTGCGGAAGAATAAACACATCCGCCAAATAAGCAAACGTGGCAAAATCAGAAATAATCCGTCCGAATCCTACTTGTTTATCGCACTCATCATACACGCCAAAACAAACGGAGTGTTCAATGGACGTTTGAACAAGGTGAAGCGGAATTCCTTTTGCCCAATATGACTCATAATGAAGGTACGAGTAGATGACATTTATATCAAGCTTTTCTTTATTCGTATGTATGGTAAACTGATGATTTTCTTTCATGCTGCATCCTCCTTGCTTCTCTATCATAGCACAAATGTTCGCAACAGAAAAAAGCCTTTTCGGTAAAAGGCTTTTTTGCTTAGTATGATATTTTTTTAGAAACAGAAGCATTTTTTCTATAGCGTCTTGCCACTATGTAAATAAGCGGACTGCCAATAATCGTCGGCAAAAACCAATAAGAAAGTGCCGGAAGCTTGTTTAACAGCGGAATACTGTCTCCAACATTTACAAGCAGTGCGGTAACCGCTCCGATATAAGACCCCAGCATACCGCGAATATGGTGCTGAAGCCAGTTCTTCCATGAATGTGAAAAAGACCGCTTTGATTGTATTCAGCGCCATTACGTTAAACGGTATTAACCTTATGATTACAATGATTGTGAATATAGGTGTGCTGGGCGTTACCTTAACATCGAGGTCTGCTTTTCCGCTTTTAAGCACGGTTTAAAGCATTCAATTCGCAGGTTTTTTAGAACGGCTTGATGTGTTTTTTATGCTGGCTTTAATCACTGGCGGCTTCTTTAAAATCGGTCTGTTTTTCTATGCCACTGTGCTGGGGCTTTCCCACGTGTTTAAGCTTAAAAACCCGTCACCGCTTGTATTTCCAATCGCCTTAGTCGTTTTGTTTTATTCATTGTCTATTGCTCAAAACTATTTCGAACACGTATATGAAGGGTTAAAAATCATTCCGTTCACTTTACATCTTCCGTTTCAAATTGTCATTCCTGCTCTTTTACTCGTGATCGCATTTTTAAGAAATCGAAAAAAAGTACAGTCCGCCCCTGTGAAAATACMGCAGAAAATTCGTAGTATGTCCATTTCTCTATTGGATTTAACCTCCTAAAATTATACAATATAGTCAAGAAGCCAAAAGGAGAACCAATATGATTGGATTAATTCTTTCTATTTTAATATTTAACATTCTTGCTTTTAAAACAAACAAGCGCTTCACAGCAAATCAAATTGTTCACATTTGGATGTTCACCATTGCTGCTCAGCATATCTTTGACGTCTTCATTAATTTCAAATTTCACGGCTACTGGTATTTTACACAAGAGACAGACTGGCAAGGTATTTTTGCCTATACTGTTCTCATTCCGCCTGTGAACATGCTTTTTCTTACCTACTATCCTTTTGCCGGAAAGCTCACAAAAAAAGCCGCCTATATTTTACTTTGGTCGGTTGCTGTTTTACTTTATGAAGTAGTGGCCCTTCTCCCTGCTCCTTGGGGTTATTTTCACTACGGATGGTGGACATGGTGGTATTCGCTCCTGCTAAATCCGCTGTTGTTTTGGATGGTGGTGCAGTATTACCGGTGGGTGTGTAAAATTGAAAAAAGAGCGATCACTTAAAAATAGAATAGCCTTTGGATCAGCACATCATCATTTTCAGGACCTGCAATAAAATGAGTGTCTGCTTCTCCGCTGGCTATTCTTTTTTATTTAAAAACGTCTTTAGACAAGGAAACTTGCTTTTCTTTTTCTTTTCCAACTAACGACACAAGGAATCCTGCTATTCCGGCTATACATAGAACCACTAATAGACCAGTAGTGCCTACTAACAAGCTCACCGCAGCTGACGCTAACATTCCTCCAATATAGCGAAAAGTAGAATAAATGCCCGATGCAGTGCCTGATTGCTMTTTTTTGACGGATTGAATATTCATAGCCTGCATAGATGAAACACCGATCCCTGCTCCCACTCCTCCTACTAATAAAGATACAATGGTATAAGAAATGGAGGCATTTGCTAAGTGGAAATAAAGCATCGCCGCAAGCAGTGAAATAAGAAATGATAGCCGTATCGGATGTTCTTTCCCTACCTTTTCTGCTAACAATCCTCCCAGCCAAGAAGAAATAGACATGGCTAATGAAAAAAAGAAAAGAAGCAAACCAATTAAACGAATATCATACTGCTTCTCTAGCAAAAGCGGAACAAACAAAATGGTACTATACATCATAAAATTACTGCATAGAATGGAAAGATTTGAAGAAAAAAAAGGACGAACCTTAAAAAGCTTAAAATCAATCAGCGGCTCTTGGACTTTGCGTTCTTGCACAATGAAAAGAACGATAGACGCTATACATATAAAAATAGTCCAAGCATTAAACAAATCACGGTGCGTCAGCATTAGCGTAAAGCTCGTCATGCTTACTCCAAGTAAAAAAGCGCCCCCTATATCCAGCATTTTTGCTTTTTGTTTTACGTTAGACGGCACGTATATAAATGAACAAATCAACGATAGAACAGCAAAAGGAACGTTAAACCAAAAAATCGACGTCCACCCAAGATACTTAATTAAAAAGGCACCTAATACAGGACCTACAGCTGCTCCCAGCCCCATTGATAAGCCAAATAACCCAAGTGTTCTTCCAAGCTTTTCTTTTGGCAAACTGTGTCTCATAATGGCTGTTGCGTTAGGCGTAGCTAGTGCGCCTCCTAATGCTTGCAGCGTTCGAAAAACGGTGAGCGAAAGTAAGTTATATGAAAACACACAGGCGGCAGATCCCACTAAAAAAATAATCATTCCAGCTACGAACATCGTTTTATTTCCATATAAATCGCCAAGTTTCCCCGCGATGGGCTGAGCAACTGCCATCACAATTAAGTAGATAGTTACCACTACTGATACATGTACGATGGAAAGATGAAGCGCTTTGGCAATAGACGGTAAGCCTACTGCAATCATAGTGGAATTAACGGGAATTAAAAAAGTTCCCGTTAAAATAGAAAAGATAATCAAAGACGGCTTACTGCTGTTCAATCGTCACCACTCCGTTAGTTCCGTCTACGGTAACAACATCTCCGTCTTTTAGTAGATCCACGGCTACTTTTGTGCCAAGAACCGCTGGAAGTTTATATTCACGAGCCACTGTTCCTGCATGAGATAAAATCCCTCCTGCATTGGTTACAATTGCGCCTGCAAGCGAAAATAACGTGGTCCAAGCCGGTGCTGTTGTTTCACACACAAGAACCTCTCCTTGTTTAAGTTTAGAAAATTGACTTGGATCTGAAATGATTTTTACTACTCCCGTATAAACGCCTCTTGAAGCGGCACTTCCTTTAAAGATTTTTTGCGTTTCATCTACTTCTGGAGGCCCCATTTTCCCGAATATACGCTCTAATAAAGGATCTTCTCCTGTTTGAGGAGGCGTGCCATAAGCAGGCGGCGTTTTTTTATGACGATTTTCTTCAAACTCCTGCTTTCTATTGACGATCAGTTCATGAGATGCCACGGGCGTTTTTAATACTTCCAGCAATTCATCGTAATAAAAATAAAAGATATCTTGAGGCTGATGAATCACTTGGTGATCAGCTAAAAGAGTTCCTACATTCAGCAAAAACAGTCTTGCTGTAGCAGGCAGCATCGCATCGATATAAAAATGATGATCTTCATCCAACCCCCACGCGTCTAGGGCCCATCCATAAAACAGCTTAAACTGCTCTTTTTCTTGGCACTCTGGCATTTTTGCAAGTACATCATGATAGCTTTCTTCTCTTTTTTTTACGACATCTTCATAATTTTTCTTGAAGTCGTAATCTTTACGCACATAGCCAGCAATAATCGATAGCGCATGTAAAGGATTCTCTACCCACGTCTCATCAATAAACTCGTGCGAATTTGCAGAACGATAGCCATACTCATCCAAAAAGTTTTGCAGATTCTTTAAAAATTCTCTGCCTTCAGCTGTGCCTAATAGATTTGCTTCTATGTCTTCTGACTTCTGGTCCGTAAAAGCTTGTTTTAACGGGCCAGAACGCTTTACCTTGTCAGTTAGTTCCCAAAGTGCTTGATCCGTTTCAAGTGACTTGTTCATTACGCCTTCCAGCAGATCATATACGTAAGCGGTATTCTCATCTCCCGTCAAGGCTCCATATAGCTCTTCTAAAATCATTCCTAAATCACTTCTTGGCATGACAATTTCAAAGTGAAGCTGCCAAGCTTTTTTATAAAAATCATGCAGTTCTTTTACTTTTTCTTCTGCTTCTTTTAAAGATAAGGGACGTTCTGCATTTCTTTTGGCTTCCGTATAAAAAGGTAAAAACACCTCATTAACGTACTCGTATAATCTAGGTTTAAGTCGAGGTAACAACGGCTTCACTGCTTCTTGGTGCTCCTTTAAGCGAT
>NZ_JBFULJ010000162.1:0-6474 GCF_056400385.1 Priestia sp. P5_B4 | reverse complement strand
AAAAAAAGATGAGCATATAATATGCTCATCTTTCTTTTTTCTTTCGATACCACAGCATAAACGACAGCGGAATCATTCCAAACCATCTGTTTGCAAAAGGTGCTCGCTCTTCTTTTTTTTGAATTTTTTTCGTTTTCCTCTCTTCTTTTGGCTGATCCATATATTGTACAAATTGCTGAGTCATATATTTTACATAATCATTCGTTTTCATATAATCAACTCCTCAGCCCTATTATATCCGGAGAGAAAGAGACTTAATCCGTCCACTTCACAATGTGCTGATCCTTTTTTTGAATATATGCCGTTTCCGTCAATGCTCTTCCTTGCAATGTTTGACATTTTATTTTTAGGATAATCATCTGTTCATCTTCACTTACTACTTCGTATGAAACCGTACCAGTTTCTAATACTAAAGATGCAAATGGAGATTTATTATGTTCTTTTATTTCTTTTTTTACATGTACAACCGCGTTTTCTAAAAGATGCTGCAGGCGATTTTTCTGCTCTACTTCTTGATAAAATGAACTTTTCGTCACAAAATAAGTGGTTTGCTGAGCTACTAACAGAAGAAAAAGCGCACAAAATGCCAAAACAACGGGGAGAATAAATCCTTGCTCATTATGTTTCATGAGCAAGCATCAAAAACGTCGTAATGGTTTCTTCTCTAACTTTGTTAACACCGTCTGTTGAACGAATTAACAGCCTTTCTTTTTGCTGTTCATACATAATATTCTTAATGTGCTGCAGCACAACTTCATGACCGCTTTCATCCACTCGTCTTCTTATCTTGTCTTCATAGCGTTCATAAGTGATGATCTGATTATTTTCCATTTTCAACGTAAGCGTAGTCGCATGAATTCCTACTTCTTTTGCTTCTCGATATTCCATAGCAAGTTGATTTACAAAGATTTCCCACTCCATTTCATTCATACTAAAGTCCGGATTATATGTTTGCTTCGCTAGCGGAATGATAATGGGGAAAAATGAAACAATGATCAAAAAAAGAGTAAAACTGACTAACATCTCTACAAGCGTAAAACCTTTTTCCCTTTTCACTTCAACATCACATCACACTTCTTTTTCATTTTCTCAGCGGAATCTGTCCATTCTACACAAAGCTTTTGAGCACTTTCTCCGTCCCACTTCAGATAAAACGCAACGTTTTCTTTTACGATTTTTTCTCGCCGTTTATATCCTGCTTCATATTTATATTTCAATAGCTCTTCGTGCAAGATAGCATCGGCTTGATACGAAACATATTGCTTCTTTTCTGCTTCCTTCATCTGAACATACAAAGGAATAATTGTACCGGTTAGGAGTAAAAGCATACTAAATGAAACAAGCATTTCTAACAAAGTGTAGCCCTGCTGACCCTTAGATCTTGTCCACATAAAAACGCCCTCTGCCTATTTGAAAAATAACTTTATATTTAAATTTTTGATTGCTGATAAAAATGGTCTTCGCTTGAGAAATATTGCCGTTTTTGTTGTATTGTATCGTGGAATTTCCGCTTCCAAACGTGATATGAATGGTGGAGTCATAGGCGCGCTTATAAAGAACGGCACGAGAATCAGAAACAATATATTCTGTTCCCTTCGGTGCGAAGTTAATTTTAATTGGAGATTCTCGGTTCATGGCTGTCTGCTGCACATAAAACGTGTCGCTTTGCAGCTGTCGCAAAAATAATGTGATTTTGTAATATTCCACAAGCGGACGAATGGCTACAATAATGGAAAACATCATCACTTGCACAATAAATAAAACCATCAGCATCTCAATGAGGGTAAATCCTTTTTGCTTAAGAAGAACCACTAGCTGTAACCTTTCCGGTACCGTCAATTTGAATGGCTTGACCATTTGGACACACGGTACCTTCTTTTAAGTAGCCTCCTGCTTCAAGCTCTTCTAGACTTGGTTTTTCGCCATTTTCAAGTTCGTATACTTGTACCTCAGCCTCTACGGTTTTGACAAGAGCTGAGCAGCCTTTGTTGTTAATAACCGTATTATGCTTTAATACATTTGGAATCATAATGAGCAAAAGCACGGTAATAATGAGCATAACAATGAGCATTTCAATAAGGGTAAATCCTTTATCACCTTTTAGAATCATATTCTTTCCCCTTTCTACAAGCTCGACATCACTTCTAACATCGGAAGCATAACGGACATATACATAAGCAGAATGACAATTCCGATGAATAAGAATGTAAGCGGCTGTACATATTTTAAAATACGAAAAATAAACTGTTCCATTCTTTCCATCATAAATAGACTGTAATCATACAGTTCTTGAGAAAGCTCACCGTTCTGCTGGCCATGCACAATAACGTGTGCCAAGTCTTTTTCATAATGAGATTTACCTGAAACGATATGATCTAATCGCATTCCTGAGGAAAGTTGATCTGTAAAAGCAAAAGCTTCCACTTGAAAAAACGGATGATGCTCTTGCTTTTGAAAAAGAGCAAAGCATTCATAAATAGATAAACCACCATTTAGTAAATTGCTCATATGAACAGAAAAAAAGTACGAGTTAAATAGCCGTGTGAACGTTCGGATAACGGGAACTCTCATAAAGAGCTGCATTTGAACTACTGGAGGCAATTTTTTAATGTACATCACATAAAACAAATACAGGATGATTGGCATACTGATGACTGCAGGCAATACAAAAGGAAAGAACGACATCGCCTGCATAAATAAGAGGATAAACGAAGACTGCTTGTTTCCAAAGGATAAGTATAGAGCTTCAAACTGTGGAAGTAAAACCGTACTTAAAACAAATAAAATGGAAAGAATAAACAGCAGTAGCAATACGGGATATTGAACAAGCTTTTGAAATTTTTTACGATGCCTTACTTTTTCTTCAATCATTGAGCTGCTTTCTTTTAAAGCAAATTGAAGGTTTCCATGCTGTTCCGCAAAATATAAATAGCTTAAAATATCACGGTGAAACTGAAGTTTAACAAAAGCATCGTGCAAAGATTCTCCTCGTTTTAACTGCTCAAGACATTTTTCAATATCCGTTTTTTCTTTGTTAGATACTTGAAACGTCAAAAACGAAAGAGCTTGAGAAAGAGTATAGCCTTTTTCCAAGAGCTTAGAGACCTGCTTAAGAATTTTCGCTTGCTGAGCAAGAGACCACCTTTTTTGTCTATTTGTCTTTATCCCCATCCGTCTAGCGAATGCGGATATAAATAGCCTAGCGCGATTCCTTTTAGAATCACATCTCGGAGCGTCTTATAATCATAATCCGCATTTTCTCCTTTCACTTCTCTCATCACTGCGCTAAGCTCCTTTCCATAAAGCAATTCGTATATGCTGGACTGACGATGCTTCCTCATTTTTTTACAAGCGGGGTGGCATTTTCCGGAACACAGCGGACAGCGAATTTCTACAAGGCGCTGTGCAGCTACTGCTACAAGAGTCTGTTCCATTTCTTGAAAGCTAACGCCAAATTCAAGCAGCCTGTACAAAGATCCTTTTGTATCTTTAGTATGCATCGTTGTCAAAACCAAGTGTCCGGTAAGCGCTGCTCTCACAGCAATTTTGGCAGTCTCACTATCTCTTATTTCTCCCACCATGATAATGTCTGGGTCATGGCGCAATATAGCTTTTAAACCAGTCGTGTACGTAATTCCCGCCCGTTCATTTACCTGTACTTGAAGCACAGTTTCACTCGGTTTTTCAATAGGATCTTCTAGTGTAATAACATTTCGATTAAAAAGGTGCTTTACTTCGTGTAAAAGAGTATATAGAGTAGTGGTTTTACCTGATCCTGTAGGACCGGTAAAAATAATTAATCCATGAGAGAATTTCAAGAGAGAAATAAGCTTTTTAGTATGTTCAGGAAAAAGAGATAAATGTTTGAGAGATGTAGATTGTTGATGAGGCAAAAGCCGAATAACAAGACTTTCATCATGAGAAGTAGGAAGAGTTGATAAACGCAAATTTACTTGATAGTGATCAATGGAAGTGGTCAATGCACCATTTTGAGGTTTTCTGCGCTCACCAATATCCATTCCCCCTAAAAATTTAAAATGCGAAATGAGCCGTTCAGACATTTCCTTTGAAATAACCCTCTTTAAAATAAGCTCCTGGTCAATTCGCAGCTGAATCACAGCATCTTTCTTTCGGGGCACAATATGCACATCAGAACTTTGGCACTCATATGCATCTCGTATAACGTAAGTAGCAAACTGTTCAATTTCGGTCAAACGATCATCACTCCTTTATTTGTAATCAAGATGATTGGTAAAACATCTAGAAAAAGTAATTTCGACCTTTTTCGAGATTTTCCTCCTTCTTTTTTCATTTTTTATAATTTTTTAGTATACGCTTCTTTTCTTCCCTTCAGTCCTTGTACACGATGTACAACTTCTGTACACCTCTAAACGACTACATAAAAAAAGACAACGTGATGTAAAACTCTACGCTGTCGTTTTATTCATTATTTACTGAATTGAGCTTCTTCATCATGTACACTTACACAACTAGAGAAGCAAGACTTGTTTTTTTCTTGACTAAATTTTTAAGAGCAGATTCATTATAGCCTACTACAAGTTTTTTACCATCTGTTAAAATTGGTCGGCGAAGCAAACGAGGATGTTCAATTAATAAATTGACCACTTCTGATAGCGTCATGCTATCCACATCAACATTTAACTTTTTATATTCTTGACTTCTTTTAGCAAGAAGTTCATCCATCCCTTCTGTTGTCATAGAAAGAAGTTCAAGCATTTCTTTATGAGTAGGTGTTTCTCTAAATAAATGACGCTCTTTAAAATTTACATCTTCCTTCACTAGCCACTTTTTCGTTTTACGACAAGATGTACAGCTCGGGTACGTATAAAATTTAATTTCTTCCATATGAAACCCTCCCGTTTTTTTAGTTATAGATTGTTTATATACATTGTACACGTTTTGTATAACTTTTGTATAGTTTTTTGCACATGTTTTGTATAACTTTTTTTCTTCTGTCGTATTTCAAGGAAAAGATAGCGTTTTCAGGAAAGAAAGGATGTATTATAATGGAAAAGTATCGATATAGTTTCATAAGTGCTTTCTAGTGCTTACACAGCGATGACATTCATCATGACACTAACTAAGTTTGATAAAGGAGGAAATGGACGTGGAACGAATGTACCGTGTAATGGGGTTCTGGACAGCAATTTTCACTGTAATGTTTTACCTCGGTCACATGCATAAGACTTCTTTACTCTTTTTAGCTCAAACAGGCTTTTTTGTAATTCTTAGTTATTTAAAGCTGTCTGAAAGAATGTACATTTACGTTTTCGGAGCATATTTGACCGTCTTTTTTGTGGGGTTCACGTATTGGTCAACTTTTATGATGACACCAGGACAGTAAAGAGAAAAGCGATGGGCTTCCATCGCTTTTTGTATTCTTAAAAACCATTTAGGAAGGGATTTTGATCCATTTCGTGCCCCACAGTTGTTTCAGGTCCGTGACCGCTTAGTACAAGCGTATCTTCTGGAAGGGACAGCAATTTCGATTCGATGCTTTCTAACAGCTGAGCTTGATTGCCTCCAGGTAAATCTGTGCGTCCAATGCCGCCTGCAAAAAGCGCGTCACCAGATACTACAAAGTTACCCGGTTTAAAATAATATGAAACGCTGCCAGGAGAATGGCCAGGCGTTTCGTACACCTCAAATTGGAATGAGCCAATTGTTAAATTGCCTTCGATTGAAATAATATCAGTTGCATCTGGAGCCGTAATTTCTCCTAAATCAAAAAATTTCGAACCGTTTAAATCACTATTATGAAGCCATTCTTTTTCATTTTTATGTACATAAAGCGGGATAGAGTAGTGATTCATCACTTCATCTACTCCTCCAATGTGATCAAAATGAGCGTGTGTCAGCAAAATAGCCAACGGTTTATACGTTTGTTTTTCTAGAAATTCAACGAGCTGTTTCCCCTGAGCTCCCGGGTCAAAAACTAAACACTCTTTTTTTTCGTTAGCAACGACATAACAATTCGTTTGAATAGGTCCTAGCGGTATACGATGATAGTTCATAATGTATCCTCCTTGTAAAATTTATTTCCGTTATATGCATTATCATACACACATCATCTTATAAATGAAAGTAAGGACCTTTCTAAGCTAATAAGGCGAAAGAAAGATTGGTTTTCATCTCGACAAACGGTTAGAAAAGTTTTACAATTAAAGGGATAAGCTAATGATAGCGCTTTAATTTTAAGTTGCCTAAAGGAGGTTTCTTCGAGTGGGTCTTATGATTATTTTTGCACTAACAACATTGCTAGGCGTATTTGCAGCTATTTCATCTTTTAGAAATAAAAACATATTAGGCATTGGTTTTTCGGTACTAACATTCGGTGTGTTCGGATGGTTTACCGTGATGACCATTATACATCACGGTTATCCGGCGGTACATCATTAAAAAAGCCACGCAAAGCATATGCTTTGCGTGGCTTTTCAAATAGATAGATATTCC
>NZ_JBFULJ010000161.1:0-6530 GCF_056400385.1 Priestia sp. P5_B4 | reverse complement strand
CCTTTACTATCTTGTAAGAGTAGTTATGGTAAACAAATCATCCTTCTTTCGACAAGGCACGTGTGATTTACACAGCAAAACCTATTTCTTGGGGCAAAGTAGGTTTTCTATTTACATAGTTCAAAAAATTCTTATGCCAAAAGTTTTCTCTTTGCAGTGGGGTCCCTGAAAAATCCATTATGTTAACTAGAGATGAATAGGATATGCAGCCTAAAAAGAGAAAAAACTACCTTTAACCAAGGTAGTTTTCTCTATACACATTTGTTGTTAGGACGATGTTTTGTAACATCATGAGTAGTTTGCTCAAATTTTTAAATGTTATTCATAATGGACAATTCACTTAAAGTAGGCTACTGAATATAATTAATTTGGTAGTTAATATAATCTTTCCTTTAATTCCTTTCAAAGTACACTTATTACACACCAAAACCCTCTTCAATCATTGAAGAGGCTTTTGGTACCGAGAAAAATCCATTATGTTAACTAACTTTGCATATGATATACAACATAAAAACAGAAAAAACTCCTTGGTGTGGTAGGTTGTTTTTTCTTTAGGAAAGATCATGCTTATAGTTTCTGTTTCTTTATACAAACGCCCTGTCAAGGAATTCTTCTATTGCATAAATTATAATTTTAGGAAAAAAAAGGGAGGGGGGAAGAGTTAAGGTTGAGTGTTTTTTTGTCTAATTGGGATATACAATCTATTAATTTATGGCTATCAAAAATGCATCATTATAAGGATACAAGTAAAAGTCAAAGGGCTAACGAATCTCACATAATCTTACAGTTAACATACCAAAAGATTGGTAATGGTCGCCACCGTATTGTCTTTGATCTTAATAATGGATATGTATTAAAAGTAGCCCTTACTAAGAAGGGGATTCAATGTAATGAAAAGGAATTTAAAATATATAACCATTGTCGAGCTGAATTACGAAAACACCTCTGCCGAGTGAAAGAAGTTGGACATGGTTGGATCATAATGAAAAAAATGGACATTGAAGTTCCCGTTGAAATAAGTAATAAAGAATTAATCCCATTAAAAAACAAATTTAGCGATGCCGGAATCAAGCCTAGGGATATGGGTAATAGTAATATAAGGTTATCCAAGAAAGGTAAAATTACTGTCATTGATTATGGAAATTTTATTATGTATTGAAGTGAATATAGATACTGGAGTTGGCTATGCTTTTGGTCTAGAATCTAATCAATACCGAGCTTATTGGGTTCAGTTTTGTTCTGATAATGGTGATTATGTTAACTGACCTTGTATATAATATATAGTTTAAAAAACAGAAAAACTCCCAGGCGGAAGGGAGTTTTTCTGTTTTTTAACAACTGCAAATCCGTTAGGGAGGGTAACTGATTTACTGGGATTCAATGGGATGGTTCATTCATTCTATGTAAAGTAATCTAAAGGGTTTATATATATCTACAAAAATCCTATTATTTCTACCAGTGCAGAGTATGGGCGAGCATTTTTACTTTTTATACATATCTTAAAAGTATTAAGCATGTAGGGGGTGGAAATATGGGCTTTGGAGGTTACGGTGGCTGTGGTTATGGCGGCGGTTACGGCTATGGCGGTGGCGGCTTTGGTGGCGGCTTTGCTTTAATCGTTGTACTATTCATTTTATTAATCATTATTGGCGCTTCTTGTTTTGGAGGAGGCTTTGGTGTTGGTTGCTAATAATTAAAAATCATCTTTCTTTTAATTATTACTTACCTTTATTTCTCATTTTAAAAAGTTAGCTTTATGCTAGCTTTTTTATTTATCTTTACTGTTTATACATAGAAATTGCCGATAAAATTACATTATGTTAACTAGCTTTGTATAACGTATACAGCTTAAAAAGCAGAAAAAACTCCACAGCCGGTCGGGAGTTTTTTCTGCTACATTTATTTGATTAAAGGACTGATGCCTCACGGCGTCCTGAGTAGTTTGCTCAAAGTTCAAATGAAAAATTTTTAATTTAAGTCCTTAATATTAAAAACTATACATAAAGTGTAGGGATGGGAAAATCATTCTGTCTTTGGGCCTCAACTCTCAAAATAAGTTAGAAAGTGAGAGGGGATGATAAGGTTGAAGAAAACTTGGATCATTACACAAGATGAGAAAGATCAATACTTTGTTGATACTATAAATAGAATTCAGAAAAATGTTGAAGCCTTAAGGGAAATGGCAATAGAGACCAAGGAACAGAGTGTTGAAGTATCCTGTATGAGGATTTTGAAGGATTTGAAGGCTCTCAAAATTTATAGATAAATAAGCATCTTTCAGGTGCTAAAGGTTGGTTATTTTGTTTTGCGCCTAGCTACAATTTTCATTATGTTAACTAAAAATAAATACTATATGCAACTTAAAAAAACAGAAAAAACTACCTTAGAGTTAGGGATAAGGTAGTTTTTTCTGTTTCATGTTCATAGGACTTTTACGTTTTTGCATAGAATATTTTTATGAATTCAAAAGAAAAGGGAGATGATTTAGTGCATCAGCGAATAGAAACCAGAAAAGAGATACAACTCTTGGATTCTGAAATTGATTTGTGTAATCAGATTAGAAA
This sequence comes from Priestia sp. P5_B4, assembly GCF_056400385.1. Taxonomy (NCBI): domain Bacteria; kingdom Bacillati; phylum Bacillota; class Bacilli; order Caryophanales; family Bacillaceae; genus Priestia; species Priestia sp. P5_B4. Next base: position 3,966 of record NZ_JBFULJ010000161.1, on the reverse strand, counting down.
ATTATTGCTTGAAAGGGGTCAGAGATATTTAGAATCTAAACAAGAATATACGGAATACGAAGTTTTACAAATTGCTTTAAATAGACTAATGAATGAACTAACTTTTAGGTATTAAAAGTCTTAAAAACGATCTAAAAATATATAAAATATAAAGGATATAAATATTATGTGGAATGCTAAATAATAAATTTATCTAAGATAGAAAAAAGAGAAGGTCAGAAATGTGATCTTCCTTATTAGTTTATAGTTTCCGATAAACACATTATGATAACTACCTTTGTATATCATATACAGCTTAAAAGCAGAAAAAACTACTGCTTGGAGGTCATAAGTTTTGTCTCCAAAAGGCATCTTGAGTAGTTTGCCTATAAATTTAAACTTTATATTCATAGAGGTAACCAAGATTTCTTCAAAATAGTGACTTTTGGCTAGTACAAGTATATATAAAGTGCATATACTGTATTAGTCTATCATCTTTACTATCTTTGTAAGAGTAGTTATGGTAAACCATCCTTTTTTCGACAAGGATCGTATGATTTTAAACAGCAAAACCTATTTCTTGGGGCGACGTAGGTTTTCTGTTTACATAGTTCAAAAAATGCTTATGCCAAAAGTTTTCTCTTTGCAGTGGGGTTTCGGAAATCCGTTTTATGTTAACTAGGGCCTATATCATATACAACTTAAAAAGAAAAAGCTACTGAACAGGGATCAGTAGCTTTTTCTGCTAAGGAAGAAAATTAGTTGTAGATGCCTCACGGCTTCTTGAGTAGTTTACTCAGGCTATAGAGTTTTATTCATTTCTTATTTTATTTCCTATTTTGTATCATAGTAGCTTTTACATTTTGAGAAGACAAAGGTTTCTTGATAGAATGCTTGGATTGTATAGCCGTCTTTCAATAAGCACACGGTAAGATCTTGAATAGATTTGTTATTTGCACAAGCTGGAGGAATTGTGCCTATGGAAGGACTAATAAGTACCACTCTACCAGTTGTTTGATTGAATGTCACAAATATTACATTGCAATGGCGATAGCAATTTCCACGAAAATGATGTTCGGAAGACATATCATCACTTCCCTTCGTAAGACAAGATATATAATTATAATATGTAATTTTATAGAAAAAGCTTGGACGATTTTTGCTTCTTCTATGAAAATTAGAAATGATCAAAAAAGAAAAAACCACTGTTTATCACTAGGCAGCAGTTTTTCCTTTAAGATAATAGCAATATAGGAACTCAGGATCTATTGGAAGAGCAGGGGTATGCTCACTTCTATAGTATGCAAAGTAATAAAAAGAGTTTGGACAAGTGCTCATTCTATCTAAGATCTTTACTATTTTAATATTTACTTCTTAGAAAAGGGGACCACCAAAACCAACCCATTACCATCTTGCCTGCAATCTTAGCATAGATACCCCATTGTGATGGGAATGGCATACTAACCATGACCTTCTCTGTAGGTTACAAAGCTGATTCCTCCACTTTTCCAGGGCCATAAATTACGAATACTTAGAAACATGTAAATGAAACAATTCGTCTTGTATCTATACCAAAAATAGTCCAGAATCGCCCGTTCCATCTGAAACCAGCAACTGATCTCGGTCCCACAAAAATAGGGAAATACCAAAAACTTGACCCATTTCTAAGCCATATATATGTGTTACGGAATAAACACAACGAAATGGCTCCTGGATCCACTGCAAATGGTGTTGCTGTTTGCTGTTGTGGGATGAATGCTGGTGGTGGGGCAGTTGGAGCTTGCTGTCCACCAGGTGATCCCGGGAAACCATCGGGCGATCCTGGGAAACCACCGGGCGATCCTGGGAAACCACCGGGCGATCCCGGGAAACCACCGGGGAGACTAGGGTATGGGAACTGTGGGCCCAAAAGTCTTGGATAAGAATAAGAATCTATATAACTTACATCCATCTTTTTTCACCTCAATATATTATTAATACCTAATACAATATGAGAAATAGGCCAAAGATGTTCGGACCCTTATGAATATAGCAAAAACCCTTAAACAAAATATGTTAAAGAGTCTTTAAGTTTAGTCGTAATGGGATCTTATCTAATAAGATCCTATTATTTATTTCCGATAATAACGATTATGTTAAATAGTTCTGTGTATGATATACAGCTTAAAAACAGAAAAGGCACTGGCGTATATCAGTGCTTTTTCCGCAATCCCTGTTGTCAACTTGAAAACACAGTGAAGGTTCCCAAGTGGATACTTCTCAGCGTCTTGATTAGTTTACTCTATATTATAGTTTTTTACTTTTCTTGATGAACTAAGTAGCCCATTTTAAACCTAAATCCAATCGATATCAGTTGTTTGTACATATAATGCCATAACTTATGTATATTTGAAGCTTTTTCTGTTAGTTAATTATCCAGAAAAGGAGTGTCTATATGTCTAATTGTGGTGGATTTGGATTCGGTGGAGGTTTTGCTCTTCTAATTGTCTTATTTATTCTTCTTATCATTATTGGATGTAGTTGTTTTGGTGGCGGCTACGGAGGTTTCTGCTAATGCAATAAAAAAGCCTTTCAATTGGAAGGTTTTTTACATAGACCAAATGATTTTAACTTGTTTTATGATAAGTAAGTTTCTAAAACATTATAAATACATAAGATATGGCCAGTTTACTCCTCCATTACTTTATTATATGAATCTATCCTTTGCTAATTTAAAAGACTCCTGATTGTGCTCAAGATCAGGAGTCTTTTACTGCTCGTATCATAAAATTTGGAGGATATTAATATGCATATTTTATTATATGTTAAATTATGTAAATGTAATGGGCGAGTATAACCAGTTTTGTATTATATAAAAAAATTATGTTATTAAACGTTTGACTTATACCAAATTTCATTTTCTTCATAACATGTATTAAACGTGTTTGGAGGTGATTTTATGCCAAGAGGTCGTACAGGTAACCGTCGTACAGGTAACCGTCGTACAGATAACCGCCGTACTTCTCGTAACGGTCTAGATAATTTTCGAAGAGGAGATCGAATTCAGGTATTTTCTGCGGGAAGACAACTTGATGGAAACGGCATTTTTATTCGTGTAGAAAATGGTTTTTTAGTTTGGGAAGATAACTCAGGTAATAGAAATACTACTAGCTTAGAAGTTATTAGCATTCGTAGATTGCGTAGTGGTAACTGTCACTAATTTTTTGGACGAGTTTTAGCCTAATATCAAGAGAAAAGCTCTCTTATTCAGTAGAGAGCTTTTTGAATTAGTAAGATTTTAAAAAGATAGTATACATAAAATAAGTAGAGTTAATTTATTTATATACTCATAGTGAACTTGGGTTGACTGAAAGTACCTTAAGTCACAGATGTTTTAGATTGATATGTATTTTATTTGTGTTAGGCAAGTTACCTAATAAAGGATAAATTATAATCAGCGTTTAAAAGAGAACGGAGTAGATTTATGCCTTATTCTATTATTGTTGGTAATGTATTGACTAATRGGATTACTCAAAACGAAAATCTAGATTTTGGTCATATAGTACATAATAGTCATACAAATAATTCAAAATCAGTAAGGTTCTGTTTTTCTTTTGGCAAGACATCCCCCCTTCAGTGGCTCATATGTTAAATAATAATTGTGAACCAAATATTAGTGATCAAGGCCAAGTGGACAATACTGCAAACACTTAAATTTTAATAAATAATAATTTGTAAAAATATCCTTTTTGTTCACTTTCTTATTTGATGATTAATAGTAAAAAGCTTCTGGATGTTTCATTCGGAAGCTTTTTTATATAGGTGACAATAGTACAAGCTAAAAAAAATAAAGGAATAAAATATTTTATCTAGATTAAAAGGAGGGATAKATATGTGTTGTTGGAACAATATTTTCTTCTGTAGTTTCTGTGGTTGCAGACGTCGTCGCTGTAACCACAACAATAACTTTGGTGGTTGCTCTTGTGGTAGACATAATCATCATAACCA
>NZ_JBFULJ010000160.1:0-6551 GCF_056400385.1 Priestia sp. P5_B4 | reverse complement strand
CGTCTCTTCTATTCGATTAGGTAAGTAAGAAGCGCTAATTCCAAACCATCGCATTTGATCACTGACAGTTTGCACTAGATTAACTAATCTTCTATTTCCACTTAATTCTGCTAAAAAGATATGAAAGTCTTTATCTGTAGAAATAAATAGTTTATTTTCTTTTTGCAGTTTTACCTGCTGCTGATAAAGCTGTTCAATCATTGAAATTTGTTCCTCTGAGATTATCGGAATAAGTAGCTCTACTACCAACACCTCTAAACCACGTCTAATTTGAATGACTTCTTCTACATCTTTTACGGTAATACTGCTCACTAACGTTCCTTTTCTCGGAATTGATGTAACCCACCCTTCTAATTCTAAAAGTGGAATAGCTTCACGAATCGGTGTGCGGCTGATTCCTAATTCTTCACTTAATTTTCTTTCATACAAGACTTCTCCAGGAGAAATGGTATGATCGATAATAGCATTTTTAATTCCTTCATACGCTTGCTGCTTTAGTGATAACGGCTGTGTTAATTTTGATAAACTCATAATTTTATCTCCTTTGATTCTTTTGGCATGTGGCATGCCAGTTACTTCTTATTTCTAGTATATACATGAGAGAATCTCTTTACAACATTTTTGTCAGAAAATTTAACAAACTTATTCCTGCCACAAAAGAAGCGTACGTTAGTTAAACGCACGCTTCTTTTTTATTCATTTACATTTGGATTCATTGGATTATCCATCCCTGTTTTATCTTGAATTTTTTTATAGATAAAATACGTGTAGATAGCAATTAAAATGGAGAATGCCCACGTAACGGCCTGAYGGAATACAATCATGTTCCCGTACCCTTCTACTCCGTACTTTTGAATCAATACGTATTTTACAATCGCTAAAAATACATAGCGGCCTGCRAACAGTACTGTAAGCCAGTTCATCATTTTGAATAAATCAGGCTGGTGGAAGAGTTTTAGAGAGTCTTCTCGCTTATAGCCCATTAAGTAAGCCGTATCTACAAAAAAGTACAAACCAATTGGCTTTTTTATCACAATGGTAAAAAGGACAACTACAGCCAGTCCAATCATAAAGTATACTTGATTGTTTAACATCGTTGCTGCGTTCCCTGAAATTAAATCAATAATGGTACGTGCCAGCAGCGTAATGACAATAAACAATCCTGTTACGTTAAACTGGCGATCTTTAATAAATGTATAAATGGTATACACAAACGCTGGTGCTGTTGAAAGCAAAATGGCATAGTAATCACCAATAATGTCTTTTCCTTGGTTCCATATTAGGTAAGGAATAGCGATATAAAAAAGTAAATCAAACCATACTCGTTTTGTATTGTTCATATATAACTCCTTTAAAAACGTTGTTCCTGCTATTATATGGGATACTACGCAAGAAAAAAAGGCTTTTACCTGGAATGTTATGAAATTTTAATTATTTGATGTTTAGATCCAGAGCGACAGGGAAAACGATTTCTAGAAAGACTTCAAGAATCATAAACATCCAAACACTTGAGCAGCAATACATGTGCCACAAGTGAAAAATGCTGAAAGGATTGATTCATTATCGCACTTCACCTAACGTACACGTCAGAAATGGAAAAGGCCATGCAGCTTTCTCACGGCGTGGGGTATGCTGAATATAGCCGTAAACTAGACAAACGTCTACAGGTGGAAAAAGAACGAGAAAAAGATTATCAGGCTAGCAAAGATATACTGCGTGATATTAACCAGCATCGATAATAAAAAGCCGCTCGCTACTTTTGGTAGCAAGCGGCTTTTTATTTACAAATGAACCAAAATTATACATAATAAGGAAGTGCGTGTACCAAAGAAAGGAACTTGCTTATTATGATGGAAAAATTACTGATTATTTGTGTGTTTGTAGGCATTATCCATATGATTGAAACACTAGCCTACTCTGTGAGACTTGCGGGCTTAAAAACTGGAAAACTAGTCGTGGCTTTATCTCTTTTTAATATTATTGTCATTGTGTCAAGAACAGCTAATATGGTGCAAGCTCCGCTGACCGGCAAATTAGGAGATGCGGTCCAGTCTAAAGAAGATTTGCCCGTTCTGCTTCATCAGCTTCAAACTATCTTGCTCGCCGCTTCTATTGGTACAATCGTAGGTGCTCTTTTAATTCCTAGCTTTGTATYAATTTTCTCCCGAATGATTTTACATTTAGAATTAGCGGGTTCTGTACCCAAAATGATGAAAAACATTACTTCCATACATACGCTGGAAAAAGCAAAAAAACACGTGAAGCGTCCTAGGTGGATTATGCTGTCTCAGCTGCGAATAGGCGGAGTGCCCAAGCGATTGCTTCTTTTGAATTTAATGGCCACGACCATTTATACAGTAGGTGTTCTTTCCACTCTTTATGCTTCTACACTCGAGCCTACTCTTTCTAAATCAATTCTGATGTCTTCTGGTCTTATTAACGGACTAGCGATGATTACCCTTGCTGTATTTGTAGATCCGCAAGTAGCCATTTTAACTGAAAAGGTAATGAAAGGTGAATCCACTAAGCAATCTATGAATAAAATGGTTGGTACACTCGTTATCTCTCGTTTGTGCGGGACAGTATGTGCCCAAATTCTCTTAGTCCCCGCTGCTCTTTATATTGCATGGATTTGCAAATTAATCCCTTAGAAAAAAGACTTCGTTAAAGAAGTCTTTTTATACGTATTCCACTTTTTTGTATCTATGAACAGCAGCGATTAAAAGAAAAAAACTGCTCATTAACGTAACAACTACGGTATAGGTGACACTTTGTGACCAGTGCAATTGTTCAAGCAGGCGAGCGGCGTATTGTGACAGYGCTGCAGGACTCCACTTTAATTGATTCGTAAACAAAGTACTCAAAAATGAAAGTAACGCAATGATCAAAATGCTTACTCCAGCAATTCCTCCGCTTTGTAAAAGAAATGTTCCAGCTGCCACTAAAACGGACAAGATAAAAATCAGCCACAGGCTGTATAAAAGAAAGCTAACTAGCATATGAGTCCAATCCACATATGAAAATAAAAGATTTGTATAATACCATGCTGCTATATAGCTTATAAACGTTGAGCCAATGACCAGTACGATTTGTGCAGCCCATTTACTCATAATGTATTGAATGACGCTCACCGGTCTCATCATAACAAGTACAGCAGCATGATTTTGTCGTTCATTTGAAATTATATTCATGCTTGCTAGTACAATCAGTAAAGTTCCTATTGTGCTATATTGTGAAAGGACACCTTGCATTACTTCTTGACCGGTGGGCGTAGGAAGTTGAATAATTGCTCCTTTTGGTAAATTCCCTGCCATGTTAATGATTTGTGGCATATAATAATTCGTTAAAGGCTGTGTGATGCCTAGTAAAATTAGAGAGATTGGCAGCCAAATTCCTTTGCCGTTCGCAAATAATTCATGCAGTTCCTTTTTAAATAAGACTCCAAATGTGTTCATTTGTTCATCACCTCTAGATACACATCTTCGAGAGAATGCTGTTTTCGTTCAAATAAAACAAGGTTTGCTTGTTGATCAACAAGCAGTTGAAGCAGTTRCTGCTGCTGAGATGTATCTTTTACACTTACAGTGGCTTTATAAGGAGAATGAAACTGTTCACTTGGCAGACTGCTAAGTGATCCAGGGAGCCTTTCTTYTGTTTCAATCGTAAAAGCAGGAGCCGTAAACTCTTGGCGCAGCGAACTCTTTGTTCCATTCCATTTCATACGTCCGTTTTTAATCATAATAATGTTATCGCATATTTGTTCTGCATCATGCAAAATGTGAGTTGAAAAAAGGATGGTCGTATCTTTTTTTAATGTTTCGATAATCAGTAGGACATCTTTTCTGCCTTCAGGATCCAAAGCCGAAACCGGTTCATCTAGAATTAGCAGTTCAGGTTTATGTAACAAGGCTTGCGCCAAGCCCAAACGTTGTTTCATTCCTCCAGAAAAGCCAGCAATTTTCTGCTTTTCCTTTCCTTTTAAACCTACAGTTTCAAGTACTTCATCTATTCGGTGGGAAAGCACATTTTTTGAAATGTTAGATAAAAGACCTAAAAAAGTTAAATACTGCTGAGGCGTCATCCAATTAAAAAACGTAGGATGCTGTGGCAGAAAGCCAATAAATGATCGTACGTCTTGGTGTTGTTTATCTTCAAAAGAAATTTTCCCTTTATTAGGTGCAGTAAGACCTGCAATCATATGCAAGGTAGTCGTTTTACCTGCACCGTTAGGGCCTAACAACGCTGCACATTTTCCTTTGTCGAGATTAAATGAAAGGTTATTCACAACGGTTATATTACGATACGCTTTTGTCAGTCTTTCTACTTGCATAAACATCTTCGCTCCACCTCACTGTTTTTTACRTCCTAAAACAAAATATAAAACGGGGCCAACTGTACTTACACATAAAATAATGAGTCCCCATAGCCATTTTGGTCCGTTTGTCTCTTCTTGCTTTATGCAGCTTATTAACGCTGGAATCATTAAAAGCAATTGTAAGAATAGAATTGGAGCAATTAACAACCAGTTAATGTCCTTCATTTACATCCCCCTTTTTCTTCGTGCTGGAAGCCAAATAATAAAAAACCAATAAAACAGCGTTGKCATTGGAATTTGAATCAGTCCCCATATTCCCCAAAACCATGGATGAGCGCCGCGTTTTTTTGCATTGATAAAAAGTAGAAAGCTTTGAAGAAGGAGAAATGGTGAAATAAACAGCACAAGAATCCATTTTTCATTCATTATAAAAACATCTCCTTTTTTCGTTTATAGTGAAAAACGATAAAAGAAATAGGAGCAACAATGATCCCAATTACTTCAATAGCGATAAATAAGGCGGGTATTTGTAAAATAGCAGTTGCCATTACCGTTAAAATAACAAGTGCTGTTAATGTAAATAAACATAACTCTTTCCGGAAAGCTTTTTTCTGCTTTTGTTTTTGAATGAGAAGCTGTTCTTGAATTGCATGAAGAGAAATACGTTCATGACTTGCTAAACTCTCTAGCTGCTCCCAATCTTTTTTTAAAGAATGTAAGGACTGATTGTTATTTTCTTCTCTCATTCTTTCCACTCCTTTCTCAGTATGTTTACTCCTTTATTTACTCTTGATTTGACCGTTCCTGCTCGCATATTCAGCATATGGGCAATCTCATCGTATGTATATCCGTAATAATGTCGAAGCAAGACAGGAATTCGAAAGCGCGAATCGAGTTCATTAAAATCGGAAAACATCTCACTCCATTCCACTCCTTTGTATTTAGCTTTCCACTGAAGCTGGTGCGATAAAGACTGCTTTATTCGCTGGAGACTGCTTTTTTCCCGTTTTTGCTTACGCAAATAATCCATGTACAGTCTTGAAGCAATGGATATCATCCAAGTCGAAAACTTTGCTTCATTTTTGTATGAAGAAAGATTCATGTAACACTTCATCATTGCTTCCTGACACAATTCACTGCATAAGTCCTCATCTAATGTCAGCTTTAAAAGGTATTTATATAAAAATGAATGATAGCGCTGAAATAATAATGAAAAGGCATCATCATCACCTTGTAATGCTTTTTGGACAAGGATGAAATCATCTTGTTCCAAAGCGGTCACCCCTCCTTTTTGTTTCATCACCTATATGACGCTTTAGCGATTGAAATCGTTCATTTTTTATATAAAAAAAACGCCCCGCAGGACGTTTTTATTTAGTACGAAGTATTTTTAATCCTTCTTCATCTTCTTCTAAGGGATAGACTTCGTCGTTTTTAGCGAATAAAACACCGTGGAAGATTTGAAGGTCATCATCACAGGCTTCACAAAATTCCTTTTCACCTTCGTTCCAAAAGCTAAAAAGCGCTAGTTCATCGCTACGCACGCTTGCATATTTTTGATGAAATTCATAAATCATCATCGCATAGTAGCGAAGCGCTTCTTCTTTTTTTTTAAATTCAATAGTTTCAATAATATCTTTTTCCCAGCCTTCTAAAAATAGCCAAGGTTCACAATCACTTTTTATTTTATGAACTCTCCATTTATCTGTCATGCTAGAACATCTCCTTACTTACAGCTTACTTCTAAAATTTCTCTTTTCCTTATTATTCAGCAAAAATAACTTTGAATCAAGTAAAACGGAAAAAAACGCCTATTTTCAGGAAATAGACGCTAACAATGTGGCTTAATCTGAACTTCTTTTTTATATTAATAATAGCTCCTTAAACTATAAGGAACTAAACTGCCCGTATAATACTGGGTAATGGGAGGAAAAACGCCTGCTGAAGGCGTGATTTTCCCCCACCAAGATGGTTTTTTGCCCCACCAGTTGTCCATCGCTCCATCAGGTGAAACGACAAATCCAATTGGACGTGCAAAAGAAGGCATAAAATACGGGTAGAACGAATACTGAAAAGGCGTATAGAAAGAAGAGTAAAACATCTCTTTCCTTATCCGTTTCCGAAGCCGTTTTGATCAGAACCATCGGGATCGAGCGTATTTGTATTAGAAAGTCCTGAATTTGTATTTACACAAATTCCTGTATTTGAAGACCCTGAACCTTGTGCAGTTTTACTA
>NZ_JBFULJ010000159.1:0-6558 GCF_056400385.1 Priestia sp. P5_B4 | reverse complement strand
CTCGCAGTACAGCTTCATATAATACGAGCTGTGATGGTGGCGAAGAACGGTATTTGATTTTCGTTTAATCCATTCTTCATGGTCGGGAATGGCCCCTTCCATCGCATGTTGAAAGAGAGTTTGACCATTTCGTTTAATACTTACCGTAACAGCTTTCCCTTTACTTTTTGCTTCGTTAATAATTGCTGTTCCGATCTGTAACGCCTGATCGTTTGTAAATTGATGAAAGATCAGTTCTTTTTCTTGCTGAACTACTTTTTCAAGCAGTTTCTCTGCCGAATGATTACACACTGTTTCTCGCTCCTTAGTTAAAATAAACCGCTCGTTTTTCTTTGCTGCTTTCAAATGCCGCTTCGATAACTTTAACCACGTCACGAGCTTCTTCTGCTGAAACCGGAAGCTCTTCTCCTCGAAGCAGGCTGTCGGCAATTTTTTGATAATACGTCACATAAGAACCGTGCAGCGTTTGAATTTCTTTCGTTTCGCCTTCGCCAGTTGTCAGCTTTCCGTAGTGCTCAGGGCTGTCGGCTCCCCACGTATCGTCCACAGGCTTCTTGCCGGCTCTTAGCATATCTTCTTGGCCGTCAATGCCGTATTTAATATAGCTTGCTTTTGTTCCGTGAACTTGAAAGCGCGGCCCGTTGCTTGGCACAATGKCACTTGAATGTAAAATAACGCGAAGAGAACCGTATCCAAGCACTACGTGGAAGTAATCATCCGTACGTGCATGATCTCGCTGACCAAATACATCAGCTTGAACAAATTCAGGCATTCCAAAAAGGTGTAAGGCTTGGTCTATTAAATGAGAGCCTAAATCGTAAAGCGCTCCTGACCCAGGTCCTTCATTTTCTCTCCAGCGGTCTCGAACAGCTGGACGATAGCGGTCAAAATGCGCTTCATACATTTTAACGTCGCCTAATTTCCCTTCTTCAATCAGCTGTTTCACCGTCAAATAATCATTATCCCATCTGCGGTTATGATAGACGCTTAGTTGAACATCTTGTTCTTTTGCTAATTGAATTAATTCATTTGCTTCTTTTTCTGATACAACCATTGGCTTTTCAACAATTACATGCTTGCCTGCGCGTAGTGCGTCTTTCACCATTTCATAGTGCATGCCGCTAGGCGTTGTAATAATAACTAAATCAATGCTGTCATCTTCTAGAAGTTCAGATAGAGTGCTCACTACTTCAACATCTTCTAAGTCACTCTTTACTTTTTCAGAATTTGAGCTCATTACCTTTGAAATATGAAATTCGTCTAACACGCTTAAAAGCGGCGTGTGAAAGACCGTTGCTGAAAATCCGTACCCTACTAATCCTACTTTTATTTTCTTCATTGTGTTTCCTCTCCTTTATCAAAATCTGTTACGATAAGCCGCACTTGATTTTGTTCTATTTTTTCTTTTACATCCGCTTCTGGCTCTTTATTTGTGATTAAGATATCAATATCGCTCATATCACATACTCGATGTAAAAATTCACGTTCAAACTTCGTATGATCCGCAAGCATAATAACTTGTCTTGCACATTGAATCATCTGTCTTTTTAAAAATGCTTCTTCTTCACTTGGAGATGTAATACCATCTGCACCAACCCCGCACGTACCTAAAAACAGCTGATCTACTTTGTATTCCTGCAACGTAGAAATCGTTCTTGGCCCGGTGACGTTACGGTTTTTCCCGTTAAACTTGCCCGGCAGCAAAAACGTATCACACGGCGTATATTGATCGAGCAAATCCACATTATCAATGGAATTTGTAATAACGGTTACATGCTTTACATCCATATACTTCGCCATCAGTGAGATGGTAGAAGACGTATCTAAAAGCACGTCATACCCCTCCGACATTAACGAAGCTGCTTCTTTAGCAATTTGTTCTTTGGCTTTGGTAGGCGTTCGCTCACTGTAATCAATGATATGACTTGACGATAGCGTCGCTCCGCCTTTAACTCTCATAACCTCACCGTGTTCTTCAAGCTTGACTAAATCGCGTCTCGCCGTATCTTTTGAAACGGTGAACATATCGCAAATTTCGTCTAATGTAATCGTGCGGTGTGTGTGAAGGTATTCAATAATCGCACTCATGCGCTGCTCTTGATACACCCGAATACCCTCCTTTTTTACTTTGATATGAGCTAATTGTAGCGCAAAGAAAAGTTAAAAACCAGCAAAAAAACTTAAAATAATTAAGTTTTTTGCATTTTTAACTTAAATTATAAAAGTACATAAACGTCTTCTGGAAATAACTATCTTATTTTGGATAATACTTCTTTTATATCTGATACCCTTTCACGCTTTTCACTAATCTCTTACGGTTCAGACTTCCAGCAAACGTATAGGCAAAAAAAGCGGGAATCGTAAAGATTCCCGCTTTTTCGTTACATCTTATGTTCAAGCGCCTTGAAGTTTTCTTGAAATTGCGCTAAGCGAACAAGTCCTTCTTCACGAAGGCGTTTGTTTTCTTCTTCGATTGCTTTTGTTTCCTGCATTCCTTTCATAATAATATTCCACGTTTGTTCCATCGTTTCTACTTTTACGCTAGGAGCACCGGACATTTTGGCAATTTTAACGCTTTGCTGTGAAATGTTTTCTGCATTGCGAATGAGCAGCTCATTTGTGCGTTTGTCTAATTCGTTCATAGACTCCGCTACTAAATTTTGACGTTTTGCTGCGATTGCGTTAATAAGTCCATTTTTAAAAATAGGAATCGTTGTAATAAACGCAGAATTGATTTTGCCGATCAGCTTTGTATTTCCTCGCTGCAGCATACGGATTTGAGGAGCGGATTGATAAGATACTTGTTTTGCCATTTCTAAATCATATAATCGCTGCTCCATCAGCTCAACCGCATTTTTTAAGGTTTGAAGCTCCATTGCCGCCAGCTGATTTCCACTCGACGCTCTTTCTTCAAGCACCTTTAGCTCTTGTTTTAACTCTTCTACTTTTACTTCGCCCGCTACAATGTATTTTTCAAGCTCCATATAATACTGATAGTTTTGCTCGTAAAGCTGTTCAAGCGTCGTGGTTGAATGCTTCATTTCAGTTTCATATTTTGTAATCTCTACATATACTTTATCAATTTCAGAGCCCATTGTTTCATATTTTTGAAACAGCTTATCCACTATTTTTTGACCGCGTTTAAAAAGCTTAGAGAAAAACCCTTTATCTTCAACAAAATCCTTTGCATCGAATTTGTCCATAATCTTTCCAAGCTGCTTTAATAATTGACTTGACTCTTCCATGCTAGACGATTTAATTGTACTAAGCACTTTTCCGGAAAACGAGGAAATTTCATTGGCTGTTTCTTTCCCATACTCAAGTAAAGCCAGCTGATTTTTATAATCAATTTGTTCTGCTAAGCGACGTACTTCCGGCTCTTCTCGCAGTTTTGCTTTTACTTCATTAGGCTTTGTTTCTAAAACTTCTTCGGCTTCGTTTACATCTAAAGGCTGTAATTCGTTTGTTGCCATTTAAAAACCCTTCTTTCTTTAAAAGATTCGTTTTAACCATTTTTGAATGAGCGACGGCTCTTTGAATTCTTCATTAAAGCTAATATCTTCTAGCCAATGTATATCGAAATATTTTTCTTCGACAAACGCTTCTATATCTATTTGACCGGTCGGATTAAAAAGAACAATATCAACGCCAAATTCATTTAACAGAAGCAGTAAAGCTGCATCTTCACGCGTAAACGTTTCATGTTCATTTCCGTGATAGATAATGAGCCGAGGGACGTGCTGCGTATAATCAAATTTTTGAAGCATGCGAAGCACGTTGTTTGGAAGCTTCAAAGACTGATTAAACAAGTACATTTGATGCTGATACGCATCTTCATGATCCAACCGAAGGAGCTTTGAATGTGCACAGTATCTGGAAATAGCTGCAGCTAGCCCTTGCTGAAGCCCGATAGGCAGTTCTTTATAGCGCCACCAGTTGCTTTCAATCATTTTATCAGGACTGAGCGTCCCATCACTTCCGAGAGCGCCTTGGTAGTGAAAGTGATTATTTCCTTCTATTTTTTTAGCAAAAGGAACAGAATCAACAGTCAGAGCTAACTCATTTTCTGTTTGCATGAGCTCATGCACTTTACTCCAGTACTCTTTTCGGTTTTTGGAAATGCCAAGCACTTTTGAAAACAGAACCGGCACTTGTACATATGGCTTTGACACTTCAAAATTAGGACGAATAAACGCCCGTTCTCTCATTAATAAAAAAATCTCATCATACGTCGTTTTAAGAGTAACTGAAGTTGGAAAATACGAACGAAATTGCCACGGTTTATACAGCATAGACTCCTCTGAATGAAGCACTTGCTCAATTTCTTGAGAAGCTCGAAATGCTACCGTACCTTTTCGAACCGGTTTATCCGTTGGAAAAGGTAAAAGCGCGCTAGTAGAAGGAAACGTATAAACAGTTGTTAAGCGCYGATTCTCATCTACTTTTTTTAAATGGTCCTTTCCCTCTGGATGAAAGGTAAGGACGTCAAAACCTAGTAAAATTAAATAATAGAGAAAATACCGCTCGCTTTTATTCGCATCTCCATACCACATGATGCGAGGCGCGTGTTCAGGAAATGCTTGATCGACCATCCAAGACTTCACATGATTCCACTGCCACTTTATTAAATCGATTAATACACGTTGAAACTGCCCGTCCATAAAACCGTCTGCGTGCTGTTCTTTAAAACACGTTAACGTTTCAATAAATTTTTCGCGTATTCTTCTATGTATAGCGGGATTTTCTGACTTCACAATCAGCTTTTTTCCTTCTAAAAAAGCAAACAGTCGATTGACAGAAAGGCCGCGTTCTTCTTGATTAATTTTAAGAATCGTTTGTACTTCTTTTAATCTATCATTTGAAATGGACTTATCAAGCTTATCGTGCAGGATAAGGATCGATGATGATGAATGCGCAAGTTCATAAAGAAAAGCTGCGTACTCGTCCGCATCAAGATGGGTGCCTACATATCTTCCCGCCACTTGTTTGTAGGAAGTTTGCTGCTCATTTTGTATAAAGTCACCTCTCAGAGAAACATCTTGAGAAAAAAGAGAAGTTCCATTTTGCTCGTTAAGATTAATGATATGAGGATCAATTAGTTTACTCACGCCTTACAGCTCCTTTCTTTTCAGACATATACATGCTAAAAAGAAAGGGTACTCGTTAAAGCACCCTTTCTTTTTCATTTATCCCATGCCTTTTTTATACGGATAATCCGTAGTTGCGGCAAAGGTCGGCCAAGCCACCGGAAAATCCGCTGCCAATGGCATTAAACTTCCAGTCGTTTCCGTGCTTGTATAGCTCGCATACAACGACAGCTGTTTCGATTGAAAAATCTTCACCTAAATCATAGCGCAGTACTTCTTCATTTGTTTCAGCATCAATCAGACGAACAAACGCGTTGGATACTTGTCCAAAGTTTTGTCCGCGAGCATCTGCGTCGTGAATCGTGACGCTAATTCCGATTTTTTCAACGTGGTCAGGAAGAAGGGAAAAATCAACGGCTATTTGCTCATCGTCTCCATCTCCTGCACCCGTACGGTTGTCACCGGTATGCTCCACAGCTCCATTTGGACTTTTTAAATTGTTGTAAAAAACAAACTCCTCGTCATTTACAACCTGACTTGATTTATTGGCTAAAAATGCACATGCATCTAAATCGAAATCCTGAGATCCAGCATATTTGTTTGTATCCCATCCAAGGCCTACTATTACTTTTGTTAATCCTGGGTTGGTTTTCGTTAGGTCAATGCGCTGACCTTTTGATAAAGAAATTGACATAAAAACATCCTCCRTACGTTTTCTTACTTTAATGATTAGGCGTTTAAACCAAAGTCKTTTACAAGTGCTGCTAAACCGCCCTGATAGCCGCTGCCAATAGCATTAAACTTCCATTCTCCGCCGTGTCGATACAGCTCTCCTACTACAACGGCTGTTTCGATCGAGAAGTCTTCACCTAAATCATAGCGAATTAGCTCTTCGTCATTTGTTGCATTTAAAATACGAACGTAAGCATTGCTTACTTGGCCAAAGTTTTGACCGCGCGCTTCCGCTTCATGAATCGTAATGGTGAACGCGATACGTTCAATAGATTGAGGCACATTTTTCAAATCTACTTGAACCTGCTCATCGTCTCCTTCACCTACGCCTGTACGGTTATCTCCTGTATGCTCAACCGCTCCGTTTGCACCCGTCGTATTGTTGTAAAAAATAAAATCAGATTCTGAAGCGCATTTTCCCGCTCCGTTTAATAAAAAGACAGATGAATCTAAATCAAAATCGTTTCCACCGTCATACTTATTTACATCCCATCCAAGACCTACTACTACGTTTGTTAATCCTGGATTCGTTTTTGTTAAATCTACTTTTTGTCCTTTTGAAAGATTAATAGCCATTTCGTTTCCCTCTTTTCAAGTTGTTTATTTTGTATATTTATTTGCAATTTCTCCTAATCCAGTATCTCTCGTTGCATCTCCAGTTGCTGAAAACTTCCATTCATTCCCGTCTCGGTAAATTTCACCTGCAAATAGAGCGGTTGCTCCTGAATGGTCTTCAGAT
>NZ_JBFULJ010000158.1:0-6572 GCF_056400385.1 Priestia sp. P5_B4 | reverse complement strand
CTTTTGTATAGGTTTGGAAGAACACAATATCTCCAGCTTTTGGACTTGAGACGCGCGTTCCTTTTTGATAAATTTGAGCTACTGTTCGAGGAAGCTGAACCCCGCCGCCATGTTTGAACGCATAGCCAATAAAACCGCTGCAGTCAAAGCCGCTTGGTGTTGTTCCGCCCCAGCGATATCGAACGCCCATATACTGTTTTCCTTTGTTAATCACTGCGTTAGGGTTATAGCGCGCTGAGCTAGAAGGCGATTTGCCCTTTGCTGAAACGCCTAGTTTAGCATACGTTCCTTTTCCGACAATACCATCTGCTGCTAGTCCATTTTTGCGCTGAAATGATTTTACAGCAGAAGTTGTAACAGTCCCAAAGTATGTAGTCGTATTCCCTTTAAAATAACCTTTATTTTTCAACGTTTGTTGTAGTTGTTTAACATCTTGGTGATTCATGCCTTGGCGAAGCGTTTGGTCGCCTAGAGCCGCTTGGCTGACAATCGGGCTAGTAGAAACAATAACGCCAGCAAGCGTAAGAGCTGCTATTACTTTTTTCATAAAACTAGTACCCCCTGAAAATTTTTCCTGATTTGAGTAAATTCATCATATCATCTTTCGACAGTGTTCTACGTTACAATTTCATTACATATATGAAAAAAATGAAATATAAAGGTGAATATAGTCTTATAAAAGCTGTAACTAAAAGGGTTCTTTAGATGTGCAATATTGCTAGAAAAACTTTGAATATTTGACGGTAAATAACTAAAAGATATGAAAAAGTATGTACATTTAAAATTTAACAAAGAAATATGTTGTGAATTACTACACAAAAAGTTCGAACTCGGGTAAAATGTAGAACTATAATATAGTAGTCATGTATGTGACTTTGATGAGGTGAAAGTAATGAAAAGAATAGGTGTATTAACAAGCGGCGGAGATTCTCCAGGTATGAATCCTGCGGTTCGTGCTGTTGTGCGTAAAGCAATTCATGAAGGTATGGAAGTTTACGGTATCTATCAAGGGTATCAAGGATTAATAGAAGGAAATATTAAAAAGCTAGAAGTTGGAGATGTCGGTGACATCATTCAACGCGGCGGAACTATGCTTTATTCTGCAAGATGTCCAGAATTCAAAACAGAAGAAGGGCGTTTAAAAGGTATTGAAAACCTTAAGAAGCACGGTATTGAAGGCTTAGTAGTTATTGGTGGAGACGGATCATATATGGGAGCTGTAAAACTAACAGAGCTTGGTTTCCCTTGTATCGGTATCCCAGGAACAATTGATAACGACATTCCAGGAACAGATTTTACATTAGGGTTTGATACGGCTCTTCATACGGTTATCGATGCTATTGATAAAATCCGTGATACGGCGACTTCTCATGAACGTACGTTTATTATTGAAGTTATGGGTCGTAATGCAGGAGACATTGCTCTTTGGTCAGGTCTTGCTGGCGGTGCGGAAACAATCCTTATTCCAGAAGCAAAAGATGAGTTCCAAGAAATGGTTGACCGTTTGAGAAAAGGACAAGAGCGCGGTAAAAAGCACAGCATTATCGTAGTAGCTGAAGGCGTAGCCAATGGTAATGAAGTAGCGAAGCAGCTGCATGAAGCTGCAGGTATTGAAACGCGTGTAACAGTATTAGGACACATTCAACGCGGTGGTTCCCCAACTGCTCAAGATCGTGTGCTAGGAAGCCGTTTCGGCGGTCGTGCAGTCGAGCTTCTGCTAGAAGGTAAAGGCGGCCGTGCAATCGGTATCCGTAAAAATGAAATTGTAGATTATGATATTATGGAAATTTTAGGTGAACCTCACCATATCAATGCTGATATGTACCGTTTATCTAAAGAGCTTTCAATCTAATCACAGTATGGCTGAGGCGAAACTTCTTATATGGAAGGAGTTTCGTCTTTTTTTGATTGCATCCCTGTTCCTTCGCAGTGTTTGCATGTTTTCATGTAACCGATACCAGGAATAACGGCTAGCTTTCCGAGTCCTTTGCAAAAGGTGCAAATTAATTCAAAACCAAACATCGTTCCATCCCCTCTGTACAAGTTTTCTTTCAGTTTATCATAAAAGTAGACAAATAATTTTAAAAATTATAGAAATAATCAAAAAAATGATTACATTTGAACAGCGAGTGATATAGTAAAGAGAGAAGACCATTTTACAAAAGAGGAGAGGAAGCGTGATGTTTAAACGAATTTTACTTGCCTCAGATGGCTCAGAGCATGCAGCTAAAGCAACAGAAAAAGCCGTTCAGCTGGCTCAGCTGACGGAAAACAGTTTTATTCAGGTCATTTATGCAGTAGAGGGTGATTCAAGATTAAAATCACTTAGCCGCGATGAGGAACGGGAAAGCCGGATACATACAACAGATGAAATTTTAAAGCAAGGAAACGTGGAGTATGAGATTACGTTTATGCATGGAGACGCGGCTAAAACAGTGATTCAATTTGCTAATCAAAATTCATTTGACCTTGTAGTAATAGGAAGCAGAGGGTTAAATCCTGTAAAAGGCATGCTGCTTGGAAGCGTGAGTTCTAAGATTGCACAGCAAGTAACGGTTCCTGTGCTAATTGTTAAATAGGAGAGAAATGCAATGGTAAAACAGTACAAAGAATTAAAACAGCTCATTGATAATGCTAAACACATTTGTTTTTTTACAGGAGCAGGAATGAGCACAGAGTCGGGCATACCGGACTTTCGCTCTCAAAATGGCTTATATCGCCAAAATAAAAGCTTTGTGGACATAGTAGCTGCTGACTTCTATGAGCAATATCCTCATGAATTTTGGCCGCTGTTTAAAGAAATTTTTCATATTAAAATGCTGCATCAGTATAAAGCAAATACGGGCCATCGCTTTATTGCTGAACTAGAAGAAGCCAAAACCGTGCATGTAATTACGCAAAATATTGATGGCTTGCACCAAGATGCAGGAAGCACGAACGTTTTTGAAATTCATGGGTCCATTAAGAGAGCTCATTGTCCGAGCTGTAAAGAAGAGTATGACTTAGCGTATTTAAATCAGTCAGCTCTCCCACAATGTACAGCGTGTGAGCGCCTTTTAAAGCCAAATGTTGTTCTTTTTGGAGATGCCATTCATCAGTTCGATGAAGCAGTTACAGCAGCGCTGTCATCTGATTTATTCATCGTGCTTGGTTCATCGCTTGAAGTAGCACCGATTAATCAGATTCCGCTGCTTGTGAGCCGGTACAATCGTACAAACATGGTGATGATTAATAAAGAACCTACGCATTACGATTATTTGTTTGATTTGGTTATCTATGATTCCATTGGACAAGTGGTCGCAAATTTATAAGCGTCTATGCATGGACATAGCGCTTTTTTAGCATTTAGTGATAAAGTGTAGGGATGTATCATATGGTGTAGTACATCATCCATTCGCTAATGGATAGAAGGGATGTTTGCGCATATGAGTGGAGGCTTGAGAGTTTGTCTCTTCATTGTTGGTATTGCACTCAAAGTGACAGCTGTTTTGACTTTGATTTTTGAAATGAATCTTGTCCCTATTCACGGAAGGAGTCTCACTTATTATGCTGAAGCAATAGGTATGAAACTCCCCGTTATCTGTTTTGTCCTTGGGTTTTTTTGTGTAGCAGCAAGCTTTTATTTACCTGCTAAAAATCGCCGTACCAGTAAATAGCAAGGGCAGGAGACTAACTAAAACGTTTGACTGCAAAGTTTTTAACATTTAAAATAAAGTCAATAAGTTTAAAAAGAAATAGGATAATTATTCCTTATTCTTTTTAGATATACGGAAATAGAGGTGATTGGATGGGGCAGTGTACCACGTTGGCGAAGTAGCATTATATGCACCAGTGTCAAAGCGTACAATACAGTATTATATAAACCTACATTTGCTTCACGCATATCGCTCTTTATCACATAATCGCTCTTTTAAGACGTTAACAGACTTTAACTTTATAAAGATTGTAAACTACTAAATTTTTTATAAATGAATGGAAGAGAGAATCAGCGCTGAAGCAACATCATGAAATGAAGCGATGTGAGCCATTGCTTCACATCTAGAACAGCTGAATAAAGAATGACCTGCTACATTAACGAGTGAAACGTGAGATAAGGAAGAAAGACTGGCAGTTTTGCTCCATATAAAAATGTTTATACATTTATCATTTGATTCCTCCTTATATGCACTTTTCCAAGTGATCAGTACAGGGATAAAGTTCTTTATCCAAATTTTTTATTTTTTAGGAGGTGAGTCCTTACTCGTTTTTAAACGAGCTAAGGAACTTGATTGGACATATTTAACTTGATTTTACTAGCGGTACTGATTGCATTAACTGCTTTTTTCGTTGCTACCGAGTTTGCGATTATTCGCGTGAGGAGTTCCAAAGTGGATCAGCTTATAGCAGAAGGGAGCAGCAATGCAAAAGCTGCGAAGCAAGTTATTTCAAACTTAGATGAATACTTATCTGCGTGTCAGCTTGGTATTACGATTACTGCGCTGGGAATTGGTTGGTTAGGAGAGCCTACACTTTCGCATCTCCTGTCCCCATTACTTGATCAACTAGGGATAAGCGGAGCTTTAACAAAAGTACTATCTGTTGCGATTTCTTTTGCGGTTGTTACATTTATAAACGTTGTGGTCGGAGAGCTTGCTCCGAAAACATTTGCAATTCAAAAAGCAGAGAAAGTCACTTTATTATTTGTTCGTCCGCTTATACTCTTTTATAAAGTAACCTATCCTTTCATTTGGCTATTAAACAGTTCTTCTCGTTTAATAACAGGGTTATTTGGTCTAAAGCCTGCTTCAGAAAATGAGCTTGCACACAGTGAAGAAGAGCTTCGCATCTTGTTATCAGAAAGCTATAAAAGCGGTGAAATCAATCAATCGGAGTTTAAATATGTAAGTAAGATTTTTGACTTTGATGATCGCGTTGCCAAGGAGATTATGGTGCCGCGTACGGAAGTCGTTTCGATTGACCAGGAAGATACGGTCGAATACATCCTTGAGATGGTCCAAGAAGAGCGGTTTACCCGCTATCCGGTCATCGATGGAGATAAAGATCATATTATTGGAATGGTCAATATGAAAGAGATTTTAACCGAGATTGTCATGAACAACAGCAAGGAAAAAATAAATTTAAAACAGTATATCCGTCCTGTTATTGAAGTAATTGAATCGATTCCTATTCATGATTTATTGCTTAAGATGCAGCGTGAACGCATCCATATGGCTATTTTAATTGATGAATACGGAGGAACAGCAGGGATTGTAACAGTAGAGGATATTTTAGAGGAAATTGTCGGTGAAATTCGTGATGAATTTGATGCGGATGAACTTCCATTAATTCAGAAAGTCAAATCCGATCATTATATTGTAGATGGAAAATTATTAGTAAGTGAGCTTAACGAGTYGCTTGGCACAACAATTGATGATACGGATGTTGATACAATTGGAGGCTGGGTCTTGACGGAAAAATATGACGTCAAGCAAGGAGAAAGCCTTAGCTTTGATCAGTATGACTTTACCGTTACGAAAATGGAAGGCCATCATATTCAATATATTGATGTGATCAAAAAACGTCAGGTGCATCAAAGCACGGATGAAGCGGTTAATGTGTCAGACATGAATCAGTCACAGGCTTTATCTTCGTAACAAAAAGGCGCATTGCAAAAGAGCAATGCGCCTTTCTTATGGAAAAAGCGTGCTGGGAAGATGATAAAGTAATATGATGGAACTAAGGGATAATATTACCGCTATGAATCTTAAAATCAATTTGCTTTAATAAAAGTATGAAAACTCTATCAAAACTTTTATTAGTAACACTGTTGTCTGTCACTCTAGCTTTTGGTCTTAATAACACTGCGCAAGCAGCAACCGTACATACCGTTCAATCGGGAGATACGATGTGGAAAATAGCAGTAAAATATCAGGTTGGCGTTTCCGAGCTGATTGAAGCGAATTCTGCTATTAAAAATCCTAATTCGATCTATCCGGGACAGAAAATTACTATTCCAACCGATAAAGCAGGAAGTTCATACGAAGAGCAAGTAGTTCAGCTAGTGAATCAAGAACGTGCTAAAGTAGGACTTAAGCCTTTAAAGTCTAATTGGGAAGTAGCTCGCGTTGCTCGCTATAAATCGCAGGATATGATTGATAAAAATTATTTCAGTCATACATCGCCTACATATGGAAGTCCGTTCGACATGATGAAAAACTTTGGTATTACATACAGTACAGCAGGTGAAAATATCGCTGCTGGACAAGCCACTCCAAAAGAAGTGGTTAACGCATGGATGAATAGCGAAGGTCACCGTAAAAACATACTATCGAGTCAATTTACCGAAATTGGAGTAGGTTACGCTAAAGGTGGAAGCTACGGTCATTACTGGACTCAAATGTTCATTTCAAACTAAAAAAGAAAGGAAAAAAAGCTGACTTAGTAGTCAGCTTTTTTTAGCTTCGAGCACTTTCTAGAAATTCTTTTGGATTGCCAGAAAGCTTTCCGTCCTGCTCAACGATGAGTGTGCGCGTAGGGAAAGCAAATTCTACGCCTTCTTCTTCAAGAATGTCCATAATTTCGAAGTTTATATT
>NZ_JBFULJ010000157.1:0-6585 GCF_056400385.1 Priestia sp. P5_B4 | reverse complement strand
TTTTCAGCTGTATTCGTAGCGGGTATTATCTTTATCATCCTATCGTTAACATCGTTTCGTGAAAAATTAATTGAAGCTATTCCAAACAATTTAAAGCACGCGATTAGTGCTGGTATCGGTTTATTTATTGCTTTTATCGGGCTTCGTTCAGCCGGTATTATTGTTGCAAATAAGTCAAATTTAATTGGACTTGGTGATTTGCAGTCTGAAAAAGTAGTTTTAACACTGATTGGACTTGCGATTACAATCATTTTATATACGCTAAATGTAAACGGCGCTTTATTCTTCGGTATGATTATTACGGGGTTAATTGCTTTCTTTAGAGGACAGCTTTCATTTGATAAAGGTTTGTTTGCTTCTCCTCACCTTCCAGACGGCTTAATGATTTCAAATCCTTTTGCTGCTTTTGGAGATGTTATTCATCATGATCTGTACACAGTTGTTTTTTCTTTCTTACTTGTTACAATTTTTGATACAACAGGTACAATGGTAGGAGTAGCTCAACAGGCCGGTCTTATGAAAGGTAATAAGATGCCTCGCGTACGTCAAGCATTGCTTGCTGACTCATTTGGTACAACGATTGGAGCTTTATTTGGTACAAGCCCAACAACGGCTTACGTTGAATCTTCATCTGGTGTAGCAGCAGGCGGACGTACAGGTCTAACAGGTGTGACGGTAGCCATTTTATTTATTGTTGCAGCGTTCTTTAGTCCGGTTGTAAGCTCGGTTTCTGGCGTAGCAGCTATTACTTCACCTGCATTAATTATTGTCGGAAGCTTGATGATGGGTGCTGTAGCTAAAATTAATTGGAATGACTTTGATGAAGCGTTCCCTGCCTTTTTAGTTGTTCTAGCGATGCCTCTTACATCAAGTATTGCAACAGGAATTGCGCTAGGCTTCATTTCTTATCCGTTAATGAAGCTGGTAAAAGGAAAAGGCAAACAAGTCCATCCACTTGTGTATGTCTTTGCGGTTTTATTTCTCTATCAGCTCATCTTTTTACCGCATTAAAAAAGCTTGGAGATTCGTCTCCAAGCTTTTTTTATTGAAAGTGATTGTTATTTTCTTTTGTTTGATAAAGATAATTTTCCACATAGATTTGTTCTGCATCAGAAGCATTCT
This sequence comes from Priestia sp. P5_B4, assembly GCF_056400385.1. Taxonomy (NCBI): domain Bacteria; kingdom Bacillati; phylum Bacillota; class Bacilli; order Caryophanales; family Bacillaceae; genus Priestia; species Priestia sp. P5_B4. The sequence continues at coordinate 5,463 of NZ_JBFULJ010000157.1, read as the reverse complement.
TTATTCCTTCTTCTGGATCTAATTCGATACTTCTCTTCTTAGCTATATAATCCACTAGCGCCCCAAACCCTAAAAGACCGCCTATGATCCCAGCAAATACAATCCATATTGGCAATCGCTTCACGTCCCTTTTCTTTTAATTGTATCACCCTCAGCAAAACAGGTAAATATTAACATAGTTATCCATTTGTAAATAAAACGCTTTTTACCAAATATACGTAAAAAACTTCTTTGTATTTGGTATACTAAACTCACGGCATGTTCTACAGAGAAAGGGGCTTAATTGCATATGAACAAACAGCTTGGAACGTTAATGTTTGTTATTTTTATGGTATTTGTCGGCTTTGGAGTGATCATCCCCATCGTACCTGAAGTTATTCGTGCCACGGGTGCAAGCACGGTCAATTTAGGAATACTAATGGCTAGCTATTCGATCGCATCTTTTATTACCGCACCTTTTTGGGGGAAGCTTTCCGATATAAAAGGCCGGCGTCCCATCTTACTTTGGGGATTACTCGGCTTTAGCGCAAGCTTTTTTCTTTTCTCGGTGGCAGAAAACTCTCTGACTTTAATGTATACGTCGCGCATCATCGGAGGTTTGTTCGCAGGAGCTGTTATTCCTTGTGCTTTTGCATATGCTTCTGATAGTACAGATGAAGAAAACCGAACGAAAGCAATGGGACTGTTAGGAATGTCGATTGGCTTAGGCTTTATTTTTGGACCGGCATTAGGCGGCGTCCTTTCATCTTTCGGCTTGTTTGTTCCCTTCCTTATCTCTGGTATCTTGTCACTGATTATGACAGCGTTCTCATTCTTTACGTTAAAAGAATCTTTACGAAAAGAATCTGCTGATAAAGTACAGACATCGAGATGGCATGACTTCACCTCAGATTTTCAAGGAGCTATGAAGTATTTATATGTTCTTTCATTTTTAGCGACTTTTACGCTCGCTGGTTTAGAAGCTACTTTTCAATTTTTTCAAATAGCGAAAATTAATGCTACTCCTACGACAATCGGATGGATGTTTATGGCGAGCGGTTTAACTCAAGCGCTGATTCAAGGCGGTGTGCTGCAGCGATTTAAAAAAGGAAATGAAAAAAAGCTGATGGCCATTGGCTTATTGGTTTCAGCAATAGGATTTACGTCTATTTTGTTATCTTCTAGTGCCGTTAATGCTACCTTATTTTTGTGCATATTTACAGCAGGAAATGCCCTTATTCGTCCTTGTGTCCTCTCATTAATTACAATGAGAACCAAAGTAGGATATGGCTCTGCTTCGGGGCTAACCGCCTCAATGGATAGCTTAGGGCGTATTTTTGGTCCTCTGCTTGGTGCATTTGCCTTTAAACTCAATATGACGCTGCCCTTTATTATCGGAGCTGTTGTCACTTTAGCTGCTTTACTGCTGATTCAGCGTCATACAGCTCTAGATTATTCTGAGCAAACACTCTCATCGTAGAGGCCGGGACAACATTATTTTAGTCGAAAGAAGATCCGAACGGTGAATCGAGATTCTTGATGGAGAATCCAGCGCGTTCGGATTTTTTTATTGTTATGAGTATTCTAGCTGTGTTGATTAGAGAGCAAGAAGGAGACTACTGAGGAATAGAGGAAGAGGTGAGACCCGGCAGGAGCGCAAGCGACGAGAAGGCTCAGCGGCCGCCCGCGGAAAGCGAAGTCTTGCACGGAAATCAACAGTCGATTCCTACTAGCTCATGTAGCTCATTTGTTGGTCTTTAGATTAATTTAGCGATGGATCAATCTCTTTTCATCGTTACTAACACAAGGTTATCAGCAGCTGCAGTGTGTTTTATAATTGAAAACTGATGCGCTTTGTACAGCTTAATGGCAGGTGTATTTTTTTCGGCTGTAGACACCATACATTCACATTCAGAATATCTTTGAAGTACATGTGTTAAAAGACGGTTTCCGATTCCTTTTCGAAAGTAACGAGGACGCACAACGAGGCGGCAAATCGTTAATCGCTCATTTTCTTTTTCAAACGACAGCACTCCTGCTAGCTTACCTTCAACCATTTCTCCGATAAACACTTCCTTGCTTTTCATAATATCTTCTTTGCTTTCTGTAAGCTGAGGAATATCTGAAAAACCAATGAGCCTTGCTTCTTCTTGATAAGCTTCTACTTGCACAGCTACTATTTGAAGAGCGATATCCACTCTTTGATGTTCGAGGATTTGAAGCATGAAAACCACTCCATTTCTTTCACAAATTTAGACAAATTCCATGTTTTCACTATATCCAAACGCCTTCCTTGTACATATTGTATTATGTACCGAATTAGCCAGGAGGTGTTTATATGCATATCACTGCTGAAAGAATTAGAGAAGCAACAGAAGCGATTGCTTCTACTGAGCTTGAAACGTTTATGTACCAAGAGCCAACTGCTCTTCACAGACGCTCTCGTCGTCGTTCTACTCGCCGTTCTACTCGCCGCACTACTCGTCGCACTACTCGTCGCACTACTCGCCGCACTACTCGCCGCACTACTCGCCGTTCTACTCGCCGTTCTACTCGTCGTTCTACTCGTCGTTCTACTCGTCGTTCTACTCGCCGTTCTACTCGTCGTTCTACTCGCCGTTCTACTCGTCGTTCTAGCCGTCRCCGCTGTCGCTGCGGTTCACCTTGCTGCTCATACCCATGGTTTAATAAATCATTTGGCTGCTGCTTTAAAGGGCATGGCTGTCGTCGCTAAATAAATCTAAAGCAAGTCGAGTTTAAAACATACGCGGCTTGCTTTTTTTAAGATTTTTATTTTACATAATCATTCGTTTTACTCTTCTGGAAAAGGAAAACAACGTATAATAATGGGAAAGAATCTCTCTTAAAAGGAGGCCTATCCATGCACTTATCTTTTGATCATCTTGTTCATTTTTCACCTGATCCTATTAAAGCTCAGAAAGAACTAAACGAATACGGAATAAATGTCATTAAAGGCGGCATCCATGAAAAATGGGGCACTTTTAACACGTTGGCTTATTTTAACCTCAGCTATATTGAATGGCTTGGGCTTAGAGATATCGCGTTAGCTCAAAACGTTACAGATAATGACCTTATTCAGCAGCTTGTTAACGAACATACACCGCTTGGTCATTTTGGCCGATTTGCACTTCGTACAGATGATATGGATTTGCTGATAAAAGAGCTGGAAAGCAAGAACGTCACTGTAAAAGGTCCTGTAGCGGGTTCTCGCCAAACCAATGATGGAGAAAGACTTCAATGGAAAATGTGTTTTATTGAAGCTGACCACGATTCCCTGCCTCTTCCTTTTTTTATTGAATGGGGTGAACCAGAAGAAAAACGCAAGCCAAAGCTAGCGGATCTTTCTTCCCACCAAGCTGGTCAGCTGCAGCTAAAAAATATTTACTGTGCTGTACATAACCTCGAAGAATCCATCAGCAAGTGGACGAAACTGCTGGACGTTCAGTCTGGCGAAAGCTACAAAGACTCTTTACTTGATGCACGTTGTCAAAAACTATATGTCAATGGAGGAAACCTTATTTTTTGCAGCGGAACACAAGGTGTTGTCCATGATACATTAAAAAAAGTTGGAGAACGTCCATTTTTGGTTGAATTGGATCACGCTCTAACACCGCAACAAATTACCGTACAAGGAGCTTCTTTTAAATTCAACAAATAAACATCCGCGGACGGATGTTTATTTGTGTGCTTCTTTTATAGCTTGATAAATGAAATGAGGCAAAATTTCAAAAGAATACTGAACGTCTAATCTTTCGGTCCATTGATGCGCATCTCTTCCCAGCGGTCCAATGTTGAGCACCGGCATCTTCAGCTCCTCTAGCTCTTCTAGCGGGATATGATACCCTTTATTCCATAGGGGCATATTGGCTACTAACGTGTTAAATGTATGAAGCGGATGCTGCAGGCTGGCATAGCTTAAATCCGAAATTCCGCCAAAATAACTTTGCTCAACTAGCTCCAATTGGAATTGCTCTTTGGCAGTTGCCTGTACGTTTGACAAAATCTCTTGTACAAACGGATCATCATGTGAACAAACGGCCGGATAAAAAGGCGGCGTAAAAAATAAGACCATCATCGGAGCTGCTTCTTTACATAAACCAKCTAAAGAGTTTACTAATTTAATGGTTTTATTTCTGTCATCCTCCTCTTGTGCCAAAAGTGCTGCTTCCATTTCGTGCACATATTTTTCGYCGTGCTGTTTGACTGCATGAGTATAAAGTTCTTCATACGTCCATACGTTCACGTCAAGAGATGAACCCTCCATTCCCTCAGCGTACTGCCTAGCGGCTTTATTATAATGTTTTTTCACATTCAAAGCCGCTTTGTCAGCCGATTTCAACAGCAGATCTGTTACTTCTTTAAGAGAGCGGTTTAACATAAATAAATTAAATAATACAACGGCAGAGTGCGGAACTTGAACTGAATACTCTTCTTTTAAATCTTTTTGTATCAGCACCGTAGGAGGTGGACTCGTTTCATCTCTTACTTTTTCGCAAAAATCAACGTTTAATTCTATTTCTTTTGTTAAATAAGAAGCTAGTAAATTAGCATTTAAACCAGCTAGCGGTTCTCCTACATGAGTTTCTTTTCCATAACACAAAAAGCTTGGCATGATTTTTCCAATCGATCCTGAGTACACATAGTTCGTTTGATCTCCAGGATAGCGGCTGAACACCGGTTCTGCATTTAGCATGAGAGAAAAATCCAGCTGATGTTTGCGGGCAAGTGCTAAAAGAACAGGCACTGCTTTTCTCATCCCAAGCGAATTTACTTCTTCATCCGGTACCGACAGCAGCAGGATGTTTCCGTCAAACTCTCCGTTGCATGCTCGTTCAACCATACTGATATGCAAGGCAATGCCTGCTTTCATGTCCATCGTTCCTCGGCCAAAAAGCCAGTCTCCTTTTATCATATCTTTTTGTACGTGCGCCGGAACTTGTTCCATATGGTTATAAAAAGTACTCGTTAATGTATCAGCGTGAAAAGCATCCTTTTTCCACTGTCCATAATCTTGTACATCCACTACATCGTAATGACTTACTAGTACAACTGTTTTGTTCGTATTTTTCCCTTGAACAAAAGCTGTAACAATCGATCGCCCGTCTCCTGTTGAATGAAGCTCGACTTGCTCGTTTTTTTGAAAGTAAGGCAGCTTCAATAAATACGATGCTATCGATTCAGCCATTTCCACTTCTGCCATCGTTCCTGTCACGCTAGGTATAGAAACCAATTCGCTTACAAGTTTTTTTAACTGTTCTTTTGTTTGATACAAAGATGTTTTGTTCGACATACCCTTCATCTCTTTCCTTTTTCTAAATTTTCTATCAAACAAAACCATTCGTCAATCCCTTTGACAGAGACCCTTTCATTCTATCCCTATGTATCATAGTATGGCGCTGCCTTTACGCACATGATAAAAAAAGAGTGCGCGGCTAGGGATAGCACCGCACACTCTTTTTTTAC
>NZ_JBFULJ010000156.1:0-6604 GCF_056400385.1 Priestia sp. P5_B4 | reverse complement strand
GGATATATACTGCCCGTCACGCCTTATCAATCTATTCAATATGCAAATCGCCTTCAAAAAAATAATGCTTCTTTTTCAAATCGTATTTGGCCTATTGAGAAAAAAAGCTTGGACAAAGAGTTTGAATCGCGTTCTCACTTACTGGAATTGACGCCAAGTTCAGTACAAAAGCGAAAAAAGCTTCAAGCAGCAGAACGTGTATACAGCAAGCTAACAAATAAGGGCCTAGTGATTAATACACGTGTCTAATACAAAAAATCGTGAACGCAGCAGAATGAATGCGCTCACGATTTTTTAACAAAGTAATGAACAAGTAAAAACATCTTAGTAAGATTCAATAAAAAGAGTACTGCCCTGCTGCCATTCAGCATAAAGCACCTGTTTATAATCGGTAAATCCTTGTTTTTTCAACTGTGTCTTTAACCAGTCTTCATCAAAGCCTGACTGAATCAAGTTTTTCAAAAGCAAACGTCCATCACTGACGAAGGCGATAGATAAAACGGGTTCAGAAGGAGGCAGCTGTAGATCGCTTCTTGTCGGCTTAGCATAATCAGATTTTGGCAATACGCTTAGTGATCCATCTGTTTCTAAAATCGCATATTCAACTTCCCGAATGGAAAATATGTCTTTTGAACGAAGCATATGAAGAAGCTGATCGATATCCAATCGATTTTTGCTAAGTTCTTTGTACGAAATTTTCCCTTTTCGAATAATAATAGATGGCCGTCCTTCTAAAAACAAACGCAGGCGAATATTTTTTTGAGTAATAACTTCGGTGACATAAATAAGCGCTCCCCAAAAGATAACAGCAAATAAAATTTTGCCTATTCCTACTTCTGAGTCATATAGCGCATTTCCTACTAACTCTCCTAATACAAGAGCAGAGATAAAATCAAAAGTGGTAAGCTGAGTGATCGTCGCTCTGCCTAAAAATTTAGTTAAAATAAACAGGCAGATAAATCCGATAAAGAGTTCTAATGCAATTCCGATAAGTTCATCCATATTTTCACCTAATTCACATGATTAGGTATTAGTATAAGCAAAGCAAAGGTTCTTATCCTTTAAAAAAGCAAAAACACCAGGTTCAATTCCTAGTGTTTTTTACTTAGTTTCTTTACCATCTCTACATGTGGAATTCCAGCATCCATAAATTCACCTGAAACCGTTACGTAGCCTAGCTTTTTATAAAATCCTTCCGCATGCGTTTGAGCATGCAGCTTAATCTTTTCAATCTCATGCTCTGCTGCGACCTCTTCTAACTTATCCATCAAAAGCTTTCCTACACCGTCTTTTCGATAAGAAGAAAGAACGCAGATTCGTTCTGCTTTTCCATAGTCCTCTACCATACGGAAGCGTCCTGCCCCAATTGGTGCAGTTCCTTTGTATACAACTAAATGCAGGGCTTCGGTATCGTATTCATCGATTTCTTGCTCTACATCAACCTGCTGTTCTTCTACAAATACTTTTTGACGTACGAAGTAAGCATCAGAATGATCTTGTTTGTTCGTTAGTACTTTGATGTTCACGTATCTTATCCCTTTCCAAGACGAAATGTTTCAAACACAGTCCATGTTTCATTTTCAAGCTGGTACATTAAGTGAAAGCGATCCACTGTTTCTTCATGAGCGACATCTACAAGCTTCAACTGGCTATACACATCTAAGTGCTCATCATCTGAAAGGCGTTGACCAATTGTAATATGTGGAATAAATGAATATTCAGTTGGCTGTTCGAGATTGCCTTCATGAAGTTTATTGTAAAGTGACGTCAGTTCTTGCTTTTGTTCCACTTTTAAGTAAATAACGTTATTGGCTGGTGAAAATGAGCTTACTTTCGTTACATTTAATGTAAATGGATTTGTTTCTTCGGCAATTTTACGCAAGTTAGCTGCAATTTCATCAATTTGGTCTTCTGTAGCTTCAAAGACTTCTTTTAATGTAAGATGAGGCGGAATTAATGAATAGTGAGAATCATAGCGCTTTCGATAAGAATTCGCTACATCTTGCAATTTTTTAGATGGAAAAAGTACAACGCCAAATTTCATAAAAAATCCCTCCAAAGTAAGATCATAAAATATGTATAAAGCGAGCTTATTATAACAAATTTTCGAAAAATATGATATCTTTCTACTTCAACATATATTGAAGCGACCGCTTTACGTCTTTTTGCCAGTATTTCCACGTATGATTTCCATTAAATTCTTCGTAGAAAACAGAATATCCACGTTGCTTCATTTGTTCGTGCAACAGGCGGTTAGGTTCAATAAAATTCAATATACCATCTTGCGTTGTTTTGACAGCCGTTTCTTCAGTTCCAATAACATGATACAAATCTAGAAGTGAAGGAGAAGCAAATGAGTTGACCGTTTGTAATACAGCATCGTTCACGAAAGGAGAATGCATAATTACTTTCCCGAACGTGTGAGGATACGCAATGGCCGTCAGCAGTGAAACTGTAGCAGCAAGCGAATCACCAATTAAAACACGTGATTTTCCCATTTGATATGTAGGATATGTTTTATCCAAAAATGGCACAAGTTCATGTGCTAAAAAGCGAATGTAAGCATCTACTTGATTTCCTTCTGGATGATACTTATCGCGTCTGTCTTCCACGCTTTTATATGGAATTCCAACAAAAATAGTACGATCGATTTCCGACTCGTTCATTAAATCATCAATTAAACGAGGTGTCCGTCCGTACATAACATAATCTTTTCCGTCTTGGGCAATAAGTAAGGAATACTTATAGAGCGTAGAATAGTTTGACGGCAGATAGACTAGTAACGTGACATCTTCTTGCAGTGCGTCACTATAAAAAGAAATTTCTTCTAACTTCCGCTTACTTTCTGACATGAATAATCGACTCCTATGCATTTGAATGAAAGCGTTACCTTTATTGTAACACATTTTCTAATAACCGTTCTTTATTTTATTGTAACGAATTTTTTAGCGAATGACGAGAAAGAGGCATGCGTCATTAAAAAAGCGCTTCAGAATCGACTGAAGCGCTTTTGATTAATCTAATTTTTTCATTTTTTTAAACATAGCTTTTTCTGCTTGGCTGGCTTTTTCTAGCGGCTTCTTCGTATATTCTTCTTCTTTTTCATCAATCGAAACCAATTCTGTGTCATTTTTTACATAACTTCGGATATTGCGAGCACCGAAATAGCCGTTTACATCTTCTAAAATAGGCTTGTTTTCTTTTTGATCATAAAGAGTATATGAATTCTCTTCCTTAACGATAGCGTAGTGATTCCCTGCTAGAAGAGCTACGGCTTCTTTTTCGCTTTTTCCAAAAGTAGACATGAGAAACAGAACGATTAAGACGATAAAGAAAAGGGCTGTTGCGCCAATGAAAAATAATAATAAGCCTCTGCTAAATTTACTTTGTTTTTCTTCCACAGTAGACAAACCTCCTGATTAGATAATTTTATTATAGCAAGTAAATGTAATGAGCGCCTAAAGAGATATGTGACGAGTTTATGAATTCAGGTGGATGAAACAAAAAAGGTTTTTAGCGCCTCTCATCGAATTTAATATAAAGAGAGACAACAACTTGAAAAGGAGAGAGAGACATGACAGCGAAAAAAATCCCAACGAGCAAAGAAGTAGCAAAGGCAACATTTGATTTGCTAGAAGAGCGTGGCGTAACAGTTTTAGATATTGCTGAAATTGTGTATGATTTACAGCTTCCTTATCATTCTGCTCTAACCATTCAGGAATGCGCTGAGAGCGTAGAGAGAGTACTGCAAAAGAGAGAAATTCAGCATGCGCTTCTAGTTGGAATCGAACTTGATAAGTTAGCTGAGCAACATAAATTATCAGAACCTCTTCAAAGTATTGTAGAACAAGACGAAGGGTTGTTTGGTGTTGACGAAACGATTGCTTTAGGTGCCGTTTTAACCTATGGCAGTATCGCTGTTACGACCTTTGGCTATTTAGATAAAGTAAAAGTAGGCATTATTGAAAAGCTGGACTGTAAAAAAGAAAAAGGAGTTAATACCTTTTTAGATGATTTAGTAGCGAGCGTAGCTTCTAGTGCGGCAAGTCGTTTAGCTCACCGTCAGCGTGATGAACAAGAACAGCTGCAAGAAGGCAATCCGGCTACGTAATAAATTTCTTTTAGTATGTATATAAGCTGCGTAAATTAACACGCCGAAATGATTTAGTCTTTTATTTAAATAACGGATACTAGGCACGTATCACCTGCGTGTCTAGTATCCGTTAATGGAACGATTTAGGGCTGTAGTGAAGTAGTCATAAGGTAGCTTAAGTTTTTCAGCCCAAGACTTTCATAAAAAGCACGTGCTTTCTCGTTAAATGCCCATACGGTAAGCTGGAGGTCATTTGCTCCTTTTTGTACAGCCCACTGTTTCGTAGCAGAAAAAAGACTTTTTCCTACGCCATAATTTTGAAAGCCTTTCTTAACGCCAAAATATTGGATGTACGCTGTGTAGGAAAGAGGAGCTAATGTAGTGGGAGGGTTATATTTTAATTCAACAACAGACGCCCCAATAATTTGATTTCGATATTGAGCTACAAGAATATCAATGGTTGCATAATAAAGAGTAGCTTGATATTGTTCCGGAGATAAAACAGCCATCTGATTATCAAACATAGAAGGAAGCGCATTTGCGTGGAGTTCTAGTGATTCCCCTAATATTTTATTTACTTCTGTATAATCATCGAGTTTTGCAGTGCGATAGATAATCTCCATACACACTTCACCTACTTTTTAAAAGTTGTGCTTTATCATATGTAGCAACTTAAAAAATGTTAAATGAGAATTAAAACTTGAAAATTTTAAGCGAAGAACTGCACTAAACAGAGCATATATTTTATGCTCTGTTTGATGTTATAGTTGAAGAATATATAAGAGCGAAACGTTAAATTCTAGTTTCAGCAATGGCATCGCGTACTTTTTCAAGCGAGTGTTTAGAGGCATCTTTATTCGCAATCATTACATTAACGTACAAAGCATCAATGAGGCTTAGCTGTCCAATTCTCGAGGCAAGAGCTTCAGATCGATATTCTGTTTCTTCTGAACTCGTATAAAGAGAAACATCGACATTTTGGCTTAATGGAGATTTTGGAAAACCCGTAATACCGATCGTTTTGGCACCGTTCGCTTTTGCTGTATTTAAAATGTTCATCGTGTCTTTATTTGTTCCAGAATGAGAAATCACTACCGCTACATCCTGTTTTGTTAATTGAGAAGCGGACATAAGCTGGAAGTGAGAATCAATAAATGCAAACGTTTTAATTCCTGTTCGAACAAATTTATGAAAAGCATCCATAGCCACTACGGAAGAACCGCCCGTGCCATAAAACTGAACTTTATCGGCCTTCATAAGAAGTTTGACGGCTTTTTCAATAGCGTTGCTTTCTAGTATTTGTAATGTATTTTCAAGCGTTCGCACATTGGAGCGAAAGATTTTTTCAGCAATCGTTTTTTCATTATCCGTTTCAGCAATTTCCTCGTGAATCTGCTGAATAGGCGTCATAATTTCAGCAGCCAGCGCTATTTTCATCGCTTGATAGCCCTTGAAGCCAATTCGTTTGCAAAAGCGAAAGACTGTTGCATCAGCTACATTTAAATCGTCTGCCACTTCGTTAATGGTACTGTGAATAATTTGTTCCGGCTGTTCTAAAATATAATTTGCTATTTTTTTCTCTTTTTCACTGAATCTAGCATAGTGAGAACGAATTTTTCCTAAGCAATTTTGCGTCATGACTGATGTTCCTTTCCACGAATTTAGTAGTAAAAAGAGTATAGCACAAAAATATGAGTGAAAAAAATTTTCTTGTAAACGATTGCAAAATGAAAAATAATTCGTATAATGGAGGTAATGTGAAATTTTTTTTCAAAGGGAGTTTGTAAAATGAAAATTGGATTAATCGGTTTAGGAAAAATGGGATATAATTTATCATTAAATTTAATGGACAACCATCATGAAGTAGTAGCTTATGATGTGAATAAAGAAGCGGTAGAAAAACTTGCAAATGAAGGAGCAACTGGCGCCTTTACTGTTGAAGAGTTAGTTAATGAACTTCCTCCTTCACCTAAAGTTGTATGGATTATGGTTCCGGCTGGAGAAGTAACGGAAAATGTTATTACAGAACTAAAAGAACTTCTGTCAGAAGGAGATATTATAATAGATGGAGGAAACTCTAATTATAAAGAATCTGTTCGACGTGCTCAGGATCTTCAGGAAAAAGGTATTTACTTCTTTGATGTAGGGACAAGCGGCGGAATGGAAGGGGCAAGAAACGGAGCGTGTACAATGATCGGTGGAGATGCAGAAGTATTCCGTACAATTGAACCGATTTTTAATGATATTTGCGTAGAAAATGGATTTATGTACGCAGGTAAAAGCGGAAGCGGTCACTTTTTAAAAATGGTTCACAATGGTGTAGAATATGGAATGATGCAATCCATTGCTGAAGGATTTGAAGTCCTGGAAAAAAGTCAGTTTGATTTCGACTATGAAGCCGTAGCACGCGTTTGGAATAACGGATCTGTTGTTCGTTCTTGGTTGATGGAACTAACGGAAAATGCGTTTTCAAAAGATCCTAAACTAGACAGTATTAAAGGAGTCATGCAG
>NZ_JBFULJ010000155.1:0-6807 GCF_056400385.1 Priestia sp. P5_B4 | reverse complement strand
GGATGTAGTATGTCAAAAGATTGGAGTCACTTATTTGAAAGAATGCCTGAATTGCTAGCACCGACGATGGCTAAAGACCATCCGAATTTGCCCGTTGTGAAAGAAGAAGGATGCTATTATTATGGATTGGATGGTAAAGAATATCTCGATTTTACTTCCGGAATCGCTACGACTAATGTAGGACACAGACATCCGAAAGTAGTAAAAGCAATCAAAGACGGAGCAGATCAATTATTGCACGGTCCTTCAGGTGTTATTATGTACGAATCGATACTAAAGTTAGCCGATGAGTTAGGAAAAGTAACGCCGGGCAATTTAGACTGCTTTTTCTTTGGAAATAGTGGCACCGAAGCAATTGAAGGAGCCTTGAAATTAGCGAGACATGTCACAAAGCGTCCGTATGTTATTTCTTTTTTAGGGTGTTTTCATGGCCGCTCGATGGGAGCTTTAAGTGTTACAACCTCGAAAAGCAAATATAGACAATTTCAGCAGCCTTCAGGACTGACGTATCAAATTCCATATGCGAATCCAAAAGAGTGCCCTGCGGAGCTAGACAGCGATGTGTACTTTACTGAAAAGCTTGAAAAAGATTTTGAAATACTCTTTAAGCACCAAGTCACGCCTGAAGAAGTGGCAGCCGTTATTTTGGAACCAGTATTAGGAGAAGGCGGCTATATTATTCCTCCGAAAAGTTGGATGAAGAAGTTAAGAGAGATTTGTGATCGTCACGGAATATTACTTATTTTCGATGAAGTGCAAACAGGATTTGGCCGTACCGGCGAATGGTTTGCTGGACAAACGTTTGATGTCGTGCCAGATATTATGGCTATAGCAAAAGGAATTGCTTCTGGAATTCCGCTTAGTGCAACGGTAGCTTCTCAAGAATTAATGAAGCAGTGGCCCCTTGGCACACATAGTACAACATTTGGAGGAAATCCTATTGGATGTTCAGCAGCACTTGCAACTCTTGAAGTGATGAAAGAAGAACAACTGCTGGATAACACGAAAAAAATGGGCGCTTATGCGTTAGAAAAGCTGCATCTTTTAAAGGACAAACATTCAATTATTGGGGATATCCGTGGTTTAGGACTTATGATTGGAATTGAAATTGTTAATCCGCATACGGGAGAAGGCGATGGAGACGCCTTATTCGAGATTTTAGACTTAGCTTTAGAAAAAGGTGTGTTATTTTATTTTTGCGGAAATGTAAGTGAAGTTATTCGCATGGTACCTCCGCTTACTGTAACAAAAGAACAGATAGATGCCGGCATTCGTATGCTAGATGAGGCTATCACTTCCTTTGAGAAAAAGTCAGCTGTAAAAGCGTGATAAAAAAATATAAAAAAATTATATATTTGTAACCTAGTTGTCATAGTAATGGTAGCGATATCATAGTTTTAGAGGGAAAACAATTTTCTGAAAAGTAGTTGACATCTGTTTGTGCAGCATGTAACATAATATTTATCTTATCAACAATTATCAACAAAATTCGACAAACTTCTTATCAAGAGAGGTGGAGGGATAGGCCCTGTGAAACCTCGGCAACGGACTTTATAGAACCGTGCCAACTCCCACAAGCAGTGCTTGAAAGATAAGAAGAGACCAGGCTTACTAACAATTGTGATCCCAACCTCTTCTTACAGGCACTTAGACACTGTAAGTGGAGGTTTTAATTTTATGACAAGAAGATGACATTTAGATAAAAAACAGCAGGCGAAATTACCTGCTGTTTTTATATGCTATAAAATGATAAATAACCTACCATAATTCCTAGTAAAAGTACTCCAATTGTAATACCAACAATCCACCACATCATTTTTTTCATTATTTATTCCTCTTTATCAATTAACTGTAGCTGTTGATCCGCCGGAAGCGCCGGAAGCTGTACCGTAAGCAGTTTGTCTTTTGATTCCGGCATTTTTAGCTGCAATTTTCCACTGCCAGTCGATTCGCCCGTAGGCTCGATTATTTTGCACCCAAGATTTTGAGCTCTTTTTTGAAATAGACACAAGGGGGTTTACATTTTTCGTGACGACGCCTCGTACACTTTTGACTGAAGTCACCGATGAGTTTTTCGTGTAATAGTCTACATACACCGTTAGTTTTGTTGTTGTAAATCCAGCCGCTTTATAAGAAGCCGTATAAGCTGCTGTTTTGAATAAAGGTGAAGCCGTTCTTGCTCCGTATGCTGCTGTACTTGCAGCTTCGACCGTGCCGCTAGTCTCTTCAATATCCATTTTTAACAGAGATGGATTCTTTAGTGATTGTACAACTTTTTGTTTTTGTTGACGCGACAGTTTTGAAAATTCATACAGTGAACTTTTATCACTTTGCGCTTTCAAGAACTGCGTGTAAGAAGCAACCGTTAAATGTGCAGGTTTTTCACTAGCCATAACAGAGTTTGGTACGACTAATAGACATAATAACGCACTTATCAGGAAAAAAGAAAAAAACGTTCTTTTTGTAGCCATATTTATATAAATCCTTTCTAGTATTCTATCTTTATAAATAGATACGAAGTAATTTATCGTTTTGAAGAAGGACTGTGTGCTGACATATTAACTGTCATCACGACACGAGCTTGCTGTACAGATTTCATAAAACATTCGTATAGAGAAGCGAATACTTTGTTCACATCTCCTTCTAAAGCTGTTGCAAAAGGCACGGTTTCGGCAAATACTCCCTGTTGTTTAACTGCGCCAATTCCGCTTTTGATGATGTCTACATAATGCGGCGTATCTAATGGATACAAAGAAAATTGAGTGGATACAGGGAACGAAGCACAAAGCTGTTGGTTTGAAGATATGTTTTCTTTTGGTTTTATTTTTCTTTCTTCAAAATATTCTTCGTGCTGCCCTGTTGAAAACGTGGCATTCAGCACAATATGCTTTCCTGATTTTCCAGCACTTTTATAAACGGCTTGCACAACTTCAAATACGTCTTTAGCACTTCCTTCAATAAACGTACTAACACGGTCCGTTTTTCGCTGAACTTTAGACATATCCACTTCGTTTAGTGCGCCTAAAATAATATCGATAAAGTTATCACTCATAACGGAAAGCGTAAAACGGCAGCCAACATTTATTTTTTCCAAGTTAATCACCCCTAAAATATAGATTTGTAGTTTTTTAATCATACAAATCATAAAATAACTTTTCTGTTTTGTATAGAAACAGAAGATAGATTCTTTATTTTTAGGAAATATTACATAGAAGAAACGAAAATAAATTGCATAACATGAAAAATAAGGGTGTTAAGAAAAGTTACATAATAAAAAAGAATAAAAAAACAATGTTAGAACTTCTGACAAAAAGCTGGTATATAGACTGAAAACACCATATTATAAATACAAGATCACATTATTCTCCTGCGATTTCGTATAACCTCTTGAAAAAGGGACTTGGGATTTTATCATAAATCCAACCTCCTAGCTGTATAATCAGCTAGGAATTTTTTTTACCCAAACTCTCTATCGCGCATGAGGTTACCTACACTTATTCAACTCAGAGCATGCACCATATATATTTAAGAACAGTGTAAGAAAGATTGCTTGAAGATGTTAGTGTTCGGCTTGAGCTAGAAATAGATAGATGTTACGAAAGAGGGGAAAGAAGGTATGACGCACACATTAATTAAAAATGCAGAGATTATTACGATGAATGAGAAGAATGATATTATTTACGGTGACCTTTATATTGTTGGAAATCGTATTGCAGCAATCGGGAAAAACCTGCATCCGGAAAAGGTAGATAAAGTCATTGACGCAGCAAATAAAACGATTGTGCCGGGCTTTATACATACTCATATCCATTTATGTCAAACGCTTTTTAGAGGGCAAGCAGATGATTTAGAGCTGCTAGACTGGCTAAAGAAGAAAATATGGCCGCTTGAAGCTTCACATGATGAAGAATCTATCTATTATTCAGCGCTGTTAGGGATCGGCGAACTCATTCAGAGCGGGACTACAACAATTGTAGATATGGAAACTGTTCATCATACGGACTCTGCTTTTCAAGCTATATCTCAAAGTGGAATCCGAGCTCTTGCAGGAAAAGTAATGATGGATAAAAAAGGCGATGATCTGCCAAAAGCTCTGCAGGAGACAACGGCTGACTCGATCAAAGAAAGTGTAGAGCTGCTTGAAAAATGGCATAATTCAAATAACAGTCGTATTCGATACGCATTCTCCCCAAGATTTGTGCTGTCGTGTACGGAAGATTTGCTGCGTGAAGTGAGCCATTTATCAGCTGCATATAATGTCCATGTACATACTCATGCTTCTGAGAATCAAGAAGAAATTCGCATCGTAGAAGCTGAAACGGGTATGAGAAATATCATGTACTTAGATCATTTAGGATTAGCCAATGAACGCCTTATTTTAGCGCACTGTGTGTGGCTAAATGATCAAGAAAAGCAAATTATTAAGAATCAAGGAGTAAAAGTTAGTCATTGCCCAGGCTCAAACTTAAAACTTGCATCGGGAATCGCAGATGTGCCCGGTTTATTAGAGCAAGGTGTATTTTTAAGTCTTGGCGCTGACGGTGCTCCTTGTAATAATAATTTGGATATGTTCAACGAAATGAGGCTGGCCGCTACGATTCATAAACCCTCGCACGGACCAACGGCCATGAATGCAAAGCACGTGCTAGAAATGGCTACAATCGGCGGAGCGAAAGCAGTCGGGCTTGAAAAAGAAATTGGAAGTTTAGAGGTCGGGAAAAAAGCGGATCTTGCTATTTTAAATTTAAATCAGCTTCATACTTTTCCATCTTACGGCGTAGACCCTATTTCCAGAGTTGTGTATTCAGCAACGCGAGGAGATGTAGAATTAACGATGGTTGATGGAGAAATTGTGATGGAAAATCGCGTGTTAAAAACAATTGACCAAGGAATTGTATTGAAAGAAGCAAATCATTCGATTGATCGTCTTTTAAAAAGAATCCCGCTTTTGATTTCATAAGATGTAAAACAAAGAAGAGGCTGGAATAAAAGTATTTTAACAAAAGTAAAACTCGAATTATTAATCGGAGTTATTGATTAATAATTCGAGTTTTTTTGTTGTCAAGGTGAACGTAGGTTTCATCTGTTTATTTGTCTTGAGAATGGATTTATTTAGTGATGTCTTAATCTCTTTTTTGTATAAATGAGTAAAAAGAGTACTCTTGCAACAGACTAAAAAGATAAGAGAAATAAATTTTCAAAATTCCAAACTAACGGAAGATAAAAATTTTTATAATGATAGCGTTTTCTACCTTTGCATATCTACAAATTAAGACTATAATAGGACAAAAGATTTTACTTTGCAACGTAAAATCCTCCTAAATCGTGTCTTTTTTAGGACATTTGAATAGGTAGGATTTTTTATTTTTTTTAGAAGTAGGGAGGCGCGCGTGTTGGAGCGTAACGGAATATTAGAGCGCTTGTTTAAACTATCAGAGCGCAACACAACACCAAAACAAGAAATACTAGCAGGACTTACAACTTTTATGACGGTCAGCTATATGGTAATTGTCAACCCCATTATCATGTCTGACGCGGGTATTCCCCGAGAAGCGGCTCTTGCAGCTACCATTTATGCCATTGYATTTAGTACGTTACTGATGGCTCTATGGGCAAATTTCCCGATTGTAACCGGTCCAGGGATGGGTTTAAATGCGTTTTTTACGTATTCAGTAGTATTAGGGCAAGGATTGTCATGGCAAACGGCACTTGGAGCAGTTTTTATATCCGGGGTCTTATTTTTTGTTTTAACGGTAACAGGAATACGCGGAAAGATTATTGATGCCATTCCGAACGTATTAAAGTCTTCCATAGCAGTTGGAATTGGTCTTTTTGTTGCGTTTATCGGTTTGAAAAACGCTGGATTAGTTGTGGCAAACGAGTCTACTTTTGTAGGGCTTGGAAATGTCATGGATAAAGGTCCCTTACTGGCTATTTTTGGGCTGATATTAGCAGCTGTACTGATGGCTAAAAATGTAAAAGGTGCTCTCATTATAAGTATTTTTGCTACGACAATATTAGCGATGATTGTAGGAGTACAAGCAGTTCCTCATTCCTTGAAAGACGTCTTTTCAGCTACGCCGCCAAGCGTTGGAGAAACATTTTTTCAAATGGATTTAAAGGGTGCAGTTGCCTACGGCATTTTTTCAGTTGTATTTTCTTTCACCATCGTAGAATTATTTGATACGCTAGCGACATTGATTGGATTATCTAAAAAAGCCAACTTGGTAGATAAAAACGGTAAAATTCCAGGTTTAAATCGCGCGCTTGCAGCGGATTCAATCGGTACAATGGCGAGTGCTATTTTTGGAAGCACTGCGTTAAATACGTATATTGAAAATGCAACAGGTATTGCAGAAGGAGGGCGTACCGGCTTAAAGGCATTAACGGTTGCCATCTTATTTATATTTACCTTGTTTTTTGCACCGCTCATTCAATTTATCCCAAGCGTTGCTACTGCTCCGGCACTCATTATTATTGGTTCGCTTATGCTGAGTGACATTCGAAACGTTAACTTCGACGACTTTACTGAAGTTGTTCCCGCTTTCTTAACAATTGTCATGATGCCGTTAACCTACAGCATTGCAGAAGGTTTAGCATTCGGCTTCATTTCATACACAGCGATTAAACTGTTTACAGGACGCCGTCGCGAAATTCATTGGATGATGTATGTGATCACAATTGCCTTTTTTATCAATTTTTATATGAGTTCGCATTAGGGATGAAAAAAGACGTAGCATTAAGCTACGTCTTTTTTTGTAAAGGCTTGTTAAGGGAACGAATTTTTATTTCATTAAGGTTGATAAA
>NZ_JBFULJ010000154.1:0-6814 GCF_056400385.1 Priestia sp. P5_B4 | reverse complement strand
GCGGGGTCTCACCTGTTCCGCCTTTCCCACAGGAGTCTTCGCCTTGCCMTCCAATCAACCGCTAGAAGCATCTAATATGTGAAACTTACATTTACCATATACTTGGCACAATAACCTCTTATCGTCGGCTTGTAATCATAGACAAATTGCTCGTACTGATAAATAGACGCTCGTTGGAAAATTAACGATAATAGCCCCTATAAAGCATTACAAAAAAAACATTATACCTACAGCTAATATACTAACAGCTAAAGCAAATCTTATAACTTTCTTCATTTAACTCGCTATCTCTTCTTCTCTATAAATCCCCTACTATTTCCCCTCGTTAAAATGAATATTTTTTAGCATTTTCAAAAACCATTTCTTTCTATCCATTTGATTTGTTTCTGTATTTTCTCCTACACTATCGTATATTAATTTGATTACCTTATCAGAGCTTTTATCTGCTACATATGCGACATAAAGGTTGGGTGGATTTCCTTTACTGTCATGTACTATATGTTGGTTAGTACCACGAAAATATGTATAGGCAGAATCATAATAAATTCTTGTATTAGAGGTTTCTAACTGTTTAGGTTTTTTACTGCCTAATTGTTCTTTAAATAAACTCTCTACATAAATTAATTCTGATTTTGTGTCGTTCTCGGAAAATTCAGCCTTGATAGCGTACGTTTGTTGATCATTTTCATAGGGTTTAATATAAGCGACTGACCAATTTTCATATGATTCGCCATTTCTAGTGTAATCTTCGCGATATTTATGTAAAACTTGATACTCCTCCGGAAACCACATCGTATACTGTCCTGTCTTTGACTTAAACTCATAAAAACCATCGTCCACTTTTTTATCTTTGTTCAAGAACTTGCGTGTGAAGTGATCATCAAAAGCTGGGACATTTGGATAGCGGCTTTCGTTTATTAGCCATATTCCTGCTGTTAAAATAACCGTTCCTGCAAGGACTGCAATAATGGTCTTCATCCTTTTTTTATATCTGCAGATCCTCTTTATTTTTACTAGATAGGTTTTGGTATTTAAGTTAAATTGATTTATTTCTTAAATTATCGTTCAACATGAGCTTTATTAAGCTTCATTTCCCTCACGGAACTTAATATTTTTTAATATTGTTAGGAACCATTTTTTCTCTGCTACTTCATCATTCTTTCTGCTTTTTTCACTTTTATCAAACCACAGTTCAATTGCATTATTAGAATGTTTATCCGCTACATATGCTATATATGTATTTGGAGCATGTTCTTTATTAGGATGCATAATCACTTCTTGTGTTCCTTTAAAATATGTATAAGCTGAATCATAGTAGATTCTTGTACTAGAAGTTTCAAACGTATTAGGCTTAGTGCTATTTAGATGTTCTTTAAACATATTTTCTACAGTAAAGGATTCATTTTCAGCCCTTCTTGCATTTGAAAATGTCATTTCGATATAACTTCCCCCAGCATTTCCAGCTTTGTTATTCCCCTCTTTCGCTATCCATCTTTCATAAGAATTACCGTTTATTACGTAATCTTCTCCGTTCTCCTTTATAAGCTGATACCCTTTAGGAAACCACATCGTGTACTGCTCAGTCTTTGATTTAAACTCATAAAAACCATCGTCTACTTTTTTATCTTTGTTCAAGAACTTACGTGTAAAGTGATCATCAAAAGCTGGAACATTTGGATAGCGGCTTTCGCTTATCATCCATATTCCACCTGTTAAAATAGCAACTCCTATAATGATTGCGGGAAGGGTCTTCGTACGTTTTTTCATTGTCATACACTCCCTTTATTATTCTTTTGAAATAAGCGGGACTTAATGTAAATTGTTCAACATATAAAAATCCCTCAGACCACTGTCTGAGGAATAGCAGTATCCCTTATGTTAATTCACTTTCATCCATTGATTCTTTATATCGAATTTCGTACTCTCTCTTATGCATATCTTTAACAGAATGCATAAAACTCATAATATGCTGAAATGCTCCAGTATTATACTGCTGAGCCCTTAGCGTATATCCCCGCTCTGCTGCTTCTAATTTACTTTTAACCGCATCCGCAAACTCACCCGTTTGGTTTTCTAAATAGTTTTTAGCATGCCAAAGCTTTTCATTCACTTCTTGATCTTTTTTGATTAACTCTTTAATCCTTTTTGCCTGCTCGTCTTTGAAGTCATCACCATCAAATTCAAACGTATATTTACCACTCGTTGTTCCTGTGTGTGTAAAATCAAAATCAAACAATTAAATCCCCCCTACTACTTCTTTCATGCTTTTAATATCTGAAGCTACCGATTCGTCAGCTTCCATCATCTTCTCGAAATTTTGGAAGAACGCTTCAAGAAACTTTTGATAGTATGTAACTTCCTCTTGAATAGAAGAAATAATCTCTTCAACAGGGGTAAATACACTATCGTCTAGCGGGTCAAACGTTTTGTCAAACGTCACTTTTTCAGCCACACGCTTTTGTCCAAACCATGCGAGGGTAGCGCCGTCTTTATCTGCCTTTTCCATGAATGACTGAGGAGAAGCTTCTTCTCTTGATATCTTCATTTTTAACTTTTTCTTCTTAGCTTCGAAGACTTCGTTAATTTCACTATGTAAATACTGCTTTAGCGCATTTAAGTTTGCTTCTTTGTCTTTAATGGCATTAGCACAGTAATAAATAAACTTCTTCATTTGTTCATAATCTAGCAAGATTTCTTCCTGAGATCCTGAATCAAAAACCTGATAATACGTCTTCATAGCATTAGCTTCTGTGTATTTGACAACGTAATTAATTCCGTGGAGTTTTGCTTGGTCCCTTTGAGATATTCCTTTATAAACCTGTGAGAACCCCCCGGGACTAGTTAGTAAATTAACTCCACCTGCTGCGCCTAGAGCAACTCCAGCTTTTATCTCACCTAAATGGAGAAAAGGATACTTTTTTATATGCTCAAGGTATTGCTCACTCTTATTAGGAAGGTCGAGTAACGTTTCCTGTTTTACATGATCATTAACAAAGCCTAAGCCACCTAGTATCGTTTTCACTCCAAGATTATAGCGAAATTGGTCTATCATATACACTGGATTCCATTTTGCTTCTTTTTGAAAAGGATATTTTCCAATGTTAATCATTTCTTCTGTATCTAAATCYCCAAGCATCGTCACTTTGTTACCTGCATACCAGCTGTTTGGAAAGGATTGAGCATGCATGGGCTCGCCTTTTACCCAGGTATGGCTAATTCTTTTTGCTTCTTTTTCATAATAAGTATTAGCTAGAGATATGAGATTATTTGAAGATAAACGTCTGCTTGCTCCTCTTTTTYGATTTATATATTCTAAGAAGTCTTTATCAAGGTCTTTGAGCTGTTTAACATTTACAGGAGCATCATTCAACCCTCTTATGTTCACAAAGTTTTTAGTTAACAGACCTAATGTAACTATAAGGTGACCACCTAGAGAATGACCATCTCCATACCTTTTAATTTCAATATCTGAACCTTCCACCTTTTTTTCTACTTCATTGTACATCTCTAAAGCATCGTTAATTTGCTTGTTACTTTTTCCTGCTCCAATACCTAATGCATCATAAACCACATCACCAAAATCTTTGGATGGTTCTGTTCCTCTAAAGATATAATATATTTCATTAATATGGTGCTTTTTATCATAAAAATGAATAGCAGCTCCATCGAAACCAGACTTTTTTCCAATTTTCATGTCCGTACTGCTATAAATCTCAAAATTCGGCGGTTCTTTCCCCATTGTTTCTTCATAGATTTTTTTTATTTCTTTCTCTTTTCCTGATAAATCCTTATATTCAAGTTGTGTTAACTTATTTCTTAAACTATTATTTAAAACAGAATGATTAGCCATTGTGTTCATCCTTATTAAAAGTAATGCTCTTTAATATATTTATAATCCATTCATCTCGTTCTTCTGCTGACTTTTTAGAAAGATGATCATCTGTACTATCAAAATAAAATTCAATTACACGCTCGGAGTTCTTGTCTGCAATATAACCAGCATACGTAGTTGGAATATGTCTATTAAAGTCCGTAATTACCCTTTTATCTGTTCCTTTAAAATATATGTACGCTCTGTCATAATAAATTCTTGTTGTATCTGTCTGTAATTTTTGAGGGCTAGTACTATGAAAACGTTTCTTAAATAAGCTTTCTACATAGACCTTTTCTTTATCGGGATTTTTCTCAGACAACTCAATGTTAATATATCCTTTATGTCCTTCATTGTTATTATTCGAGGCTTTCCAAAATTCATAATATGTATCGTCTTTAACATAATCTGATGCATCCTCATGTATTAATTGATACTCCTCCGGAAACCACATCGTATACTGCCCGGTCTTCGACTTAAATTCATAAAACCCGTCATCCACTTTTTTATCTTTGTTTAAGAATTCACGCGTAAAGTGATCATCAAAAGCAGGGACGTTTGGGTATCGGCCTTCGTTTATCATCCATATTCCTCCTATTAAAATAGCAGCTCCTGCAATGACTGCAATAATGGTCTTCGTACGTTTTTTCATTGTCGCACACCCTTTTAGTTATGTTATAACCTATGTTTTATACATGTTCGATACTATCATACTTATAATGGGAGAGTCATAAGCAGAACGAATCAAAGAACCATAATTAGGAAGTGGTTATTTTTTACTATCACTTACCCTTTCTTTTAAATAAATAATCGTTTCTTGTTTTATTATTGTTACCTTTATTAATGATTTCTCTCAATAAAGAAAACCCCACTTTCAAAAAAGTGAGGTTGATTACATAATATAAGCCATTTACTGAACGCTTCGCTCTTCTTGTGCCAGCACATCAATTTCAGCATCAATCTTTACGGTGTGGGTTTTTCCGTCAAGTCCAAGAATCACAATTTCGTACTGCTTGTTAGCAAGAACAACGGATTCAATAATGCCTTTATGCTGTCTTAACGCGTATGCTTTTGCACGGCTTTTAGTTAAAGGAATCGTTTTTTCTTTCAAAATACTGCCGGTTTGGGCGTTAATTTTTACTTTGTGCTCTTCTCCGTTTAACGTAAGGATGTCTACTATATAAATAGGAAGAGTGAGTATTTTACTCAGCGATATGGATTTGACAATGCCTTTATATTCTTTTAATGCGAGAAGCTTTGCTTGTTCTTTCAACAAAAGAGATCGTTTTTCAGAAATCATTTGACGCCATCCTTTCTAGTTTATAAAACGGACTGCTGTTTCAATTTCTTAACGTACCATACCCTATGTATACGTCTACTAACTAGTATAGCGGGCTTGTCTTAAATTTATCTTAATATTACATGAAAGATAACTGAAGAAAGCTGTTATTCACTGAAAAAACTAGACCTGATTAGATCTAGCTTCTTATTGGTGAATGTGAATTCTACATCTTTTTCGTTTCGAATCGTTCTACGGCTCTCATTTGTTTGATTGATGGGGATTTGTGTACGCACATGCCCAGATGAACTTTTTGAAGCAAATAGGGATCAATGTAAAAACCATTTTGAAAGATGTTTTCTTTTTCCTGTTCGTCATGAAATTTGGAGCATCTTACACAGTAATACATATCATAACCTCCTTGCGGACTATTTTATAAACGGGGATAGTTTTGAATGGTATATTTACCTACATCATATGGAAAAGAACAAAAGTCGTGCTTGTTTAGGGAAAATGTCCGAAAAGGAGAAGGCTTGTCCATGGGCTAAACCGCTGGCTTTTCAAAATGATTATTTAGAACATAAATCAGTTTAATCGTAACAAAAAAGCCTCTTTCAAAAAGAAAAGAGGCTTTTTTTATTACTTTGTTACGTTTGCGCTGTTTTGATGCCAGTTCCAAGCTGATGCGATAATTTTTTCTAATGAAATTTGCGCTTTCCAGCCTAATTCTTCGTGAATTTTATCAGAAGATGCAACTAGGCGTGCCGGATCTCCAGCGCGGCGGTCTGCCATTACAACATTCGCTTTTTTACCCGTTACTTTTTCACACGTTTCGATCACTTCTTTTACAGAGTAACCAAGGCCGTTTCCAAGATTGTACGTTGCTGTTTTCTTCGTGCCGTCTAACAGTGCTTGAAGCGCTGAAATGTGAGCATTTGCTAGGTCCGTTACGTGAATGTAGTCACGGATGCACGTTCCGTCTTCAGTATCGTAGTCTGAGCCGAATACAGAGATGTTTTCACGTTCACCAAGCAGGTGCTGAAGAATGATTGGAATTAAGTGCGTTTCAGGATCATGGCACTCGCCAATTTCCGCTGTTTCGTAAGCACCCGCTGCGTTGAAGTAACGAAGCACCACATATTCCATATCGTAAGCACTTGCAAAGTCAGCTAAAATCTGTTCAATCATTAACTTTGAACGTCCGTACGGATTAATTGGGTTTGTTGCCGTATCTTCTGTAATAATATCTACAGAAGGGATCCCATATGTAGCAGCAGTAGATGAAAAAATAAACTTTTTCACATTGTGCTTCATCATCGTTTGTAAAAGGGTTAACGTCGCAGCTACGTTGTTTTGATAATATTTAAGAGGAGCTGTTACTGACTCCCCTACTAAACTATTAGCAGCAAAATGCATGACAGCATCAATTTTATGATTTGTGAATACGCTTTCTAAATCTTTCTCATTACCTAGATTTCCTTCTACGAATACCGCTTTCTCATCGATTGCCCAGCGATGACCCGTTGATAGATTATCAAGTACCACAACTTCATTTGTTTTCACTAATTCTTTTACTAGGTGGCTTCCGATATAGCCTGCTCCTCCGATGACTAAAATCATACTGTCAGTCAGCTCCTTTTTATTAAGTGTCGCTACAGATATCG
>NZ_JBFULJ010000153.1:0-6891 GCF_056400385.1 Priestia sp. P5_B4 | reverse complement strand
GGTTAAGACACCGCCCTTTCACGGCGGTAACACGGGTTCGAATCCCGTACGGGTCATCGAAAGAGCAGTTTGCAAATGCAAACTGCTCTTTTATTTATGTTAGATAACTACAGATTTTGATTGAGACTGTATAAAATTCTAATGTSAAAACTTCAAAATTTTTGAGTCTAATCTCTGAAATTTGAACATAACGATACTAGTACTTTAAGAATAACACTAGGATAACGTGCTATAATGGATAAAACTGAATACYAGGGGTAATGAATAATGGAGGAATTAAAGCGAAAAAACCAAGGTGCTGCGGAACTAGAYGAAAAGGGATTTAAGTGGATGCRTTTCGTCAGCTTCTTTATGATTGTGAACCTCATTTTCACCGTAGCTTTAGTAGCAGTTGTTCTAATAGYTCCACAAATTCAAGAAACTTTTCAATGGGKAGCATTTGGTGTATATGGGTTTACAGTTCTTTATCTCATCTTTATGCGTGAAGTAGCCTTTAAAAAGACATATGGTTCTTTAGCAGTTTGGATGCGCACTGTATGGAATTTTAGTTTTATTGCTAGTGCGTTTGGGRCCATTAGCATGTTTATAGGGAACACTCACTGGACTTTATTTTAAAGGAATCTGTCTTCTTGTGTTGAAAGTGAAAGTAAGGGAGGAATTTATATGAATCCATATGAACAATTACAATTAAACAAAGAAGTAGAAGCGATTGCTAAACAACGAATTGAAATTCATAAACAGCGAATAAAGYTATCTGAAGAGTTAGAGCAAGACTTTGATAATACAGAGCTCCAAAATAAAATTATTGAGTTAGAAGAAGAAAGTCAAAAACTAAAGAAAAAGAGTGAAGCTTTACAAGCTAACTATTAAACATCCTYTCAGGGTGTTTTTTAATCAACGTATTTTWAAAAAACTGTGATTTTATTGAAGCTATAAGCTTGATTATGAACAAACTGTTGAGTCACTTATTTTGTTAGGACGTCCAATAAAATTAKGAARCGAAGAARACTTTACTTCCTTGCCTCGTATACTTTTACCTTATTGTAAAATGTCTCTTTCTTCATGKCTACYTCTGATTTAAAAGAAAAATAGGCGCTATCATAGAGCTTATTATTGCTATTATACTGTTTAACTTTAGTACGTTTAAAACAAATAAGCGATTGATAGCAAATCAAATCTTACATATCATAATTGCTAATTACTGAGAAGGTGTTTTATATCAACTAGAGTGGAAGATAAAATAYAGTSCAAGACAGAGTMGCTGCATTCGAGTATGTAGTTTGGCTATGCTTTGAATGGGATTCAMAATGCTAATTMTAAATAAGTTTGCTTTGATCCCCATGTAGACTACATTTAAAAGRGAAGCACATATCAAGAATATGAGAKRAAACGTTGGAATAGCCAATAATGTTATAATAATRAACGARTTGGTATAAAGGAGTTGGTACTATCACCATACAAAATCTTATTGACTCARAAGATTTAGAATTGCCATTTGTYTTTTATTATGACGGRGATTTCGTACGTCAATCAATTAAAAATGGAACGAACATACTAGAAAGATATGATTAYGTCGGAGAAGYTGAATTAGAATTACTTCAAGAAACTGGATTTRTTGAAATTTGTATAGAGGGTTATGGTGGGATGAGAATAGGTGATAAAATTGATGTCTCTGTTGGTAATTTAGAAACTAAAAATGTTACCRAACCATTTGTTTTAGAAAAACTTGATAAGCGATTTTATTTTTTAATACCCTTTCATCCTTATTGGGTGAGTACAATGGAAGATGGGGGKATCCTCATCTCATATTCTATAAAAAGTGTACTAAATATGACTACTTATAGTTCTGAAACAGTACGTTTTCATAAAGATATTCTATCTAGYTCAACTGTATATTAAAATAAATRTAGTAGCTTAATCTATTGCTTGTTAATATGCYGTTAGATATGTATCTTTTTAGAACAAATAAAATAACTTACTGAAATAGTCTTTATATAGAGCAGAACAAGCAGATTCTTAATTATTAAGAGCCTGCTTGTTTTACTTTATACCCAGYATTAGATTCTTTATTTAACAGCTTCTTTAAATTCTTTTCCTGGCTTAAAGGCKGGAGCCTTTGTAGCATCAATAAATTCAGCTTTATTCATATCTAAATACCTTATTCCTTACTGTGTATAGTCTGTATAGACAAAAAATATATCATAGTTTCCTTATAAGGATCAAACCTATGTTCTTTTAAATGCATCATGCATCTGCTAGAAAACTCTAAAAAAAGTTAACATTGCATGTTTTGTTTCCTTTTAGTTAGGGAAATGGAAATAAAAGAAAGATAAAAATGATTAAAAATGAGGAGAAGGAGTGGCAAAAAGTGGTATATAGTCAAGCAGTAAGAAAACCTGAGTTTCAACAAGCGGAATCGGAAGGGTTAAATGAAGCCATTCACGAGTACATAACTCGTCGTACACGTCACAATGCACCGGTTGTGGATGCGCTTCGATATATTATGACCATTGAACATAAACATGAACGCATGCAGGTAGCAGCAGAACTGTTCGGATCAGCTATTCAGCGTGTAAAAGATCAAGATATTATTCAATATCTAAAAAAATGCGGAAGCTACAAAAGGATTTCTGATACAATGGAATAAAAACGTTTTCTTTGAAAAAGCGCCTTTAATGAGAGGGGGCTTTTTTTGTTTCCTCCATTTAAAAGCGAGGGTAAATACATAGAATTCTTCCAATTTGTGCATAGTAAATGAAGCAGAATTAATTGAGGAAGAGACAGAGTTGTGTATCTGACTACGAGGACGAATGTTAAGGTCTAGAATAAAGTCTTCATTACAGATACCCACTCTTGAATAAATGAAGATTTACGTATGTATCCCTAGCAGGAGGTTTAGTGCATGAGTCAAGAAATACCGTTAAGTTCAAGTGAAATTGCTACTCTTTGGATGACCTATCAGCAAAAAACAATGACCCAAAGAATTTTGGAATATTTTATTGCACAGGCAGAAGATGACGGGGCAAAGGAAATTATGCAGGATACGCATAGGCGAGTGGTGAACTACATTGAAGATATCAAAACAATTTTACAGAATGAAGGGGCTGCCTTACCAGTAGGATATACAGAAAAAGATGTAAATATAGGCGTTCCTAAGCTCTATGATAAGATGTTTGACATTATGTTTCTTCGCCTTTTAAAAGAAATTAGTATGGGGCTACATACGCTTCATTTAACCATGTCCTATAGAAAAGACATGATCTCTCTATATAAAGAGCTTACTGCTTTCACGCAAAGCGGCTATGACAAATGTGTAGGTTATCTTCAGGAAAAAAACGTGCTTCCAAGGCCTCCAGCTGTTTCCGTACCTAAAACAGCGAAGTTTGCTGAAGGCACAGATTACATGAATGGAATCCATTTATTTTCGAATAAACGGGCATTAAATACTGTAGAGGTAGCACATATTTATTACGCAATTGAAAGCAACATTTTTGGCATGCAAATGATTACAGGGTTCGCTCAAGTAGCAAGTGAGCCTGAAGTGAAGAAGTACTTTGTAAAAGGAAAAGAGTTAGCCAAGAAAATTGTAAATGATTATAGTAAAATTCTTTTGGAAAGCGATATCCAAACGCCTGCGACGTGGGGAGCGAAAGCGACCGAGTCAAAAGTAGCACCCTTTTCAGATAAACTAATGATGTACTGCGTGAGTTTATTCTGCAGTTTCGGGCTGGGAAGCAACGCTTTAGGCACTGCGTTTAGTTTACGTGGAGATCTTCCTCTTACTCTTGTCAGTACCGCCAAAGACATTTTAACATACGGACAAGACGGGGGAAAAATCATGGCTAAAAACGGATGGCTTGAAGAACCGCCAAGTATGGAAGACCGAAATGATTTGATTAAATAGAAAAGCATAATACATTACGAAAACTTCTTTTTTTGAAAGAAGTTTTTTCTTTTGCATAAAAAATGTCGTTATTTGCTCGTTTAACGGTTTGTTTTTTGAATAAAAAGGATATATAAACTATAAATTTACAATTTTATAATAAAAAAGGAGGTTGTTGCATATGAAGTGGTACATAAAAGTGTTGAAAAATTACGGGACGTTTTCTGGCAGAGCAAGCCGAACTGAATACTGGATGTTTGTATTGGTAAACTTTGTTATTTCATTTATTCTTTCTTTCATTCAGCTCGTTATTGATAAGCCTCTTTTTCTGCCGGTAATCTATTCGCTATTGATTGCAGTCCCTTCGTTAGCGGTAGGAGCAAGAAGACTCCACGATATGGGAAAAAGCGGATGGTGGCAGCTCATTACATTAGTTCCATTAATCGGAAGTATTTGGCTGATTATTTTATTCTGCCAGCCTAGCGATCCAAAAGAGAATCGTTTTGGTACAACGGCTAAAGCAGCATAAATAGAACTCCCCCTTACACAAGGGGGAGTTTTTTAGTGCACAGGTTCTACTATAGCACCATCATACGCCGATTGGTAAATAGCTCGGATGTCTTTTTCAAGAAGAGGCAAAGGACTGCGAGCGAGAATTCGTTTTTGCTGGACGCCATCTTCTGTCAGCTTTTGAAGGGCACTTTCTGGAATATCAAATCCGCGAAGGGTTTGAGGAATGCCTACGTCTTCGACAAGTGACTGCAGCTGTTTTACACACTGATAAGAAGCTTCTTCTGTTGATAAAGAGTTAGCGTTTCCGCCCAGTGCTTCAAAAATATCTCGCATCTTTTCCACACAGCTGCTGCGTATGTAACCCATCACATATGGAAGCAATACGGCGTTTGATTCACCGTGTGAAATATGAAACTGTCCACCTAACGGATAAGCAAGTGCATGAACACCAGCAACACCAGCGTTAAAAAAAGCAAGGCCCGCTAAATAGCTTCCGTAGCTCATCTGAGTTCGCGCTTCTTTATCTTTGCCATTTTCTACAGCTGTTCGCAAAGAAGAGCTAATCATGCGTATAGCCTTTAGTGCTAAGGCATCGGTTGCTGGATTTGCATTTACTGATACATAAGCTTCAACGGCATGAGTTAATGCATCAACCCCTGTAGCCGCCGTTACTTTAGAAGGCACGCTTAGCGTAAGCTCAGGATCTACAATCGCAGCGTCTGCAAGCAAATAGTCGTGGGTCACAACGTCTTTGGTGCTTTCAAGAGATAATACAGAAATATTCGTTACTTCTGAGCCCGTKCCGGAAGTTGTGGRAATTAAAATTTTAGGAAGACCTTTTTTTGAAATTTGTTTTGTACCAGTTAAGTTCAAGTATTCTTCTACAGCGCCGTCGTGAACGGCTAAAACGGCCGTAAGTTTTGCTAAATCTAACGCGCTGCCGCCGCYAACCCCAATGACTAAATCAAATTTTCGGCTTTTTGCGTAGGATACGAGTTTTTCACCGAGTGCTAAAGGCGGTTCTGGTGCCGTATCTGCATATACATCTACTTCGTATCCATTTTTAATGAGGGGAGAACTCACTTTATCCACAAGTCCAATGTCTTTTAACACGGGATCTGTGACAATTAAAATATGAGCAGGGTGATATTTTTTTACTTCCGGAAGCAGTTGCTGAAGTGATCCCCATCCTGTATAGCTAAGAGGGGTAAAAACTAGTTTTGACACAGTCATTCTTTTATCCTCCTATAGGCACTGTTTTGTTGGCGGTTTCAAAGATGTGGTTTTGCTTCTACGTATATTATAATGAAGTATCGCAAATTTTTCATTGAATACAAATTAGCTGTCACGAAAAAATTGAGCTTTACTTCACAGAGGCAAAGGATGAGGAAATGTTGAGATACGTAACAAAAGAATTAGCTCAGAAAATTGTGTGTAGAACGATGGAGATTATTGATTGCAACATTAACGTGATGAACGAAAAAGGAGTCATTATTGGTTCGGGTGACAAAAAGCGAATGAATCAAATCCACGAAGGAGCGTTGAGGGTATTAAAAAGCGGCAGTTCCTACGAAATTACTCAACAGCAGGCTGACTCGCTGCGCGGGGCCAAACCGGGCGTGAATTTCCCTATTTTCTTTAACGGAGAAATTGTTGGAGTCGTGGGATTAACAGGACTGCCAGAACAGATTCGTAATTACGGAGAACTCGTGCGCATGGCGGCTGAAATGATTTTTC
Source organism: Priestia sp. P5_B4 (assembly GCF_056400385.1). Classification (NCBI taxonomy): domain Bacteria; kingdom Bacillati; phylum Bacillota; class Bacilli; order Caryophanales; family Bacillaceae; genus Priestia; species Priestia sp. P5_B4. The sequence goes on along the minus strand of NZ_JBFULJ010000153.1, from coordinate 758 downwards.
AAGAAATGATTTTAATAGAGGAAATTCAATGGGATGAGCGATTAAAAGAAGAGGTGGTTCATCAGCTTCTTCAGCAAGAAGAGCCGTTTGACTCTTTATTTTTTGACCGAGCGAACCGCTTTGATATTAATTTATACCTTCCACGAGTGGCACTGATTGTTACAGCGGACAATTGCCATGAAGTTATGAAGCTTGTAAAGAAATACATAGCTAACAATGACCTATACGCTATGCTTCCAGACGGAGTGGTCATATTAAAATCTACAGAAGCAGGCAGCGCTAGCAGCTATGCGGAACAGCTGGAAAAACAGCTTCGGGCGTCTGGTATGGTGTGTAAGTTAGCGGCAGGATCTGTTCAAGCTGACCTTAAAGGCCTTCATGTATCTTATCAGCAGGCAAAAGATACGCTTGCGGTCGGTTCAAAGCTTCATCCAGAAGCTGATTTCTACTGCTATGCGGATTATCAAATTCCCGTACTGTTACGTCAACGCGCCGGTTTTCAAGAAAATCATGATCTGTTGGATCACTATAAAAAGCTAAAGGAATATGATAAGAAAAAAGAACTTATCGAAACGTTAACGGTCTACATAGAAGAAAATGGCGAAGGAAGCACGGCAGCTAAAAAGCTTTTTATACATCGAAATACGCTAAGCTACCGTCTAGATAAAATCCAAAGCATTACGGGAAAAGATCCAAGAAAAGTCAAAGACCTTCTTGAACTATATATAGCGCTACTGCTATCTAAAATTTCATAACTG
>NZ_JBFULJ010000152.1:0-6917 GCF_056400385.1 Priestia sp. P5_B4 | reverse complement strand
TTGTGTGAATTTTCTACAATTTATTTTTTGTCTTCTATTAAGTAGCGACTACATCAGTCATTTGAACTTGGCACGCATCTTGCAATAGATATAAGTGAAAGTAAAAATGCTGAAACGTAAGGAGATTAGTATTCAATGAAAATTACGGGAATAGAGATCAAACATTATTTACTGCCTTTAAATCCGCCTTTTAAAGCAGCTTGGGACCCTGAGCCCCGCAAAAAGTTTGCTTCTACCGTTGTCTATGTACATACGGATGAAGGAATAACGGGAGTCGGGTCAGGGGATTTAATGATGGGGCTTGAAGGACATGAACATTTGTTTATCGGTCAAGATCCTTTTGCCATTGAACGACATGCACAAGTGATTCAAAATATAGATTTTCACTATGGCAGATGCTGGCCGCTTGATTTAGCTCTATGGGATTTGATGGGGAAAGCAACAAAACAGCCCGTCTATAAATTGCTTGGAGCCCGATCTAACAAGCTTCTCGCTTATGCTTCAACGGGAGAAATCGTGACTCCTGAAGAACGTGCGGAACGTGCGATTCGATTTGTAGAGCAAGGATTCAAAGCTATGAAAATTCGTTTCCATCACAAAGATGTAAAAGAAGATATTCAAGTAGTGGAAGCGGTCAGAAAAGCCGTTGGTGACAAGCTAGAGATTATGGTTGACGCAAATCAAGGATGGAAAATGCCGTGGGACGTTGAACGGACGTGGGACTTAAAAATGGCCTATCAAGTAGCTAAAGAACTTGAAGAACTGAAAGTGTTTTGGCTTGAAGAACCTCTGCCTTCTCATCAGTTTGAACTGATGGCAAAGCTTCGGGATCGAGTAGGTATTCGAATCGCAGGGGGAGAGATGAACCGTCATATGCATGACTTTAGAGAGTTAAACAAAATAAATGCATTAGACGTTTATCAGCCGGATGTAGCATTGTCAGGAGGAATTACGCAAACGAAAAAAGTTGCGGATCTTGTTCAAGGAAGCGGCGCTTGGTTCAGCCCGCATACATGGACAAACGGCATTGGTTTACTGGCAAATTTACATTTAGCAGCGGCAGTCAGTCACTGTCCATATTTGGAATTTCCTTACGATCCTCCAGCATGGTCTAACGAACGAAGAGATTATATTCAGCAAAACCCGCTTATGATTGACAAAGATGGTTATTTAGTAGCGCCAGAAAAGCCGGGTTTAGGCATCGATCTTGATGAAGAAGCTTTAAAACAGTACGAAATTAATCATTTCTACGTAGGTGAAAAAAATACAGTTTCTATTTAACTGATATAAAGGGTGAACACAAAGTGAAGAAATACAGTGCTTATATAAATGGAGAATTTGTTCAAGGCAGCAATCAAATGGATGTTACGTACCCAGGAACGGGTGAAGTCGTAGCCCAAGTCTCTTCCTGCAGTACAGAAGAAACAGAGCACGCTGTTTATTGCGCTAAACAAGCTTTTAAAGAGTGGAAGCTCCGTCCTTCATATGACCGGGCTGAACAAATTAAAAAATTTTTAACGAACATGAAAACAGAAGAACATATTGAACACATCGGAACAGCCATTACACAGGAAATGGGAAAACCCTTAAATGCAGCGAAATCAGAGGTGTTTTACGGAGCGGAGCTTGGCGAGTACCAAACTCAGTGGGCAAGACGCATTGAAGGTCACGTAGTAGACAGCGATAACGTAAAGGAGAAGATTATTTCTTATAAAGAGCCTCTTGGCGTAGTCGTGGTAATTGTACCTTGGAATTTTCCGATTTATGTGCTGATGAGAAAAATCGTACCGGCGCTTGTCGCAGGTAATACGGTTGTGGTCAAGCCAAGCGTAAAATCTTCTTTATCTGCTTTAGCATTAGCGGAGTGCATTCATCAATCCGGCTTTCCAAAAGGTGTTATTAATATTGTGACAGGTATGGATGACATTGTGGGAGAAACGTTAACCTCATTTCCTGATGTAAACATGGTGACATTTACCGGAAGTACTAAAGTAGGAAAAGGTATTATGGAAAAATGTTCTCGTCATATGATTCGTACATCACTTGAATTAGGCGGAAAAGCACCTGCTATTGTAATGGAAGATGCGGATATTGATTTAGCGGTTGAAGCAATCAAGGGAGGCAGGTTAGCTAACTCCGGTCAAGTCTGCAATAACACTGAGCGTGTGTACGTTCATAAAAGTGTAAAAGAAGCGTTTACTACTAAACTATTGAAAGCGTTTCAAAATGTAGAAGTAAAAGATGGTTTGGCTAATCCAGATGCAGAAATGAGCTGTCTCATTAACAAATCTGAAGCGAACCGCGTTCATCAAATGGTACTTGAGGCCGTAGAAGAAGGAGCCGCTGTATTATGCGGAGGCTATTTGCTAGAGGAATTAGGAGAAAGCTTTTATACGCCAACGCTATTAGATCAGTGTACGCAACAAATGAATATCGTGCAAAAAGAAGTGTTTGGGCCCGTTCTTCCCATTATTTCGTTTGAATCACTTGAAGAAGCAATTAATCTAGCGAATGATTCTGAATACGGATTAACCGCTAATGTATATACATCCAGCTATCGTTATGTGATGGAACTAACTACGCAGCTAGAATGCGGTGAAGTATACGTGAACCGCCAGCAGGGCGAAGCATATCAAGGCTATCACTCCGGCTGGAAGCAATCGGGAATCGGCGGAGACGATGGCAAGCATGGATTTGAAGAATTTTTACAGGTAAAAACAGTTTATATGAAATTTTAATTTTGAAAAGCAGGTGAGCACAGGTGGGGAAAACGCGTGTGGAAGAAGATAGTTTTGGAAAAGTTGAGCTCCCAGCAGAGGTCTTGTATGGCATTCACACGGCCAGGACACTTGAGAATTTATCATTTTCTAATAAAAGATTGCATGAATATCCGGACTACGTGCATGCACTGTTAACCGTAAAAAAAGCAGCTGCCTTAACAAACGTAGAAGCTGGAGTAATTCCAAAAGAAATGGGAGACTCCATATCAAATGCATGTGACCAATTGCAAAGCACCGCTTATCAACATCATTTTTTGATTGATGTGCTGCACGGCGGAGGCGGTATCGGGACGAATATGAATGTGAATGAAGTAATAGCAGGCTTGATAAACCAGCAGTGCCCACATCATCTTCCTATTCATCCTATTGAACATGTAAATGCATCTCAATCAACTTCTGATGTGTGTCATACCGCTATCCGAATTGCGATTATTAAAAGCTATCATTATTTAGAAAAAGAAATGGAGCATCTCCATTCTATTCTTCAAAAAAAGATGGAAGAGTTCCAGACTGTGGTGACAATCGCAAGGACTTGCTTGCAAGATGCGATGAGTATTTCGCTTAGTGATATATTCAGCGGATATGAAGCGGTTCTTTCACGGCGTACGCGCTATTTAAAAAGAGCTGTAGAAGAACTGCACGCTGTTAATCTTGGAGGTACGGTTATTGGTTCTGGGATAGGAGCATCAGGGATATACCGAAGTAAAATCGTTCAGCAGCTGTCACGTCTATCTGGTATGCAGCTTTACCACCGCGCTAATTTATTTGATGCAGCACAGAATATTGATGATCTTGCTGATGTTTCGAACGAATTAAAGCAGCTGGCTACGTCTTTTATAAAGTTTGCTAAAGATTTAAGGCTGCTCTCTTCTGGACCAGAAGCTGGATTTGGCGAAATTCAATTACCATCTGTTCAAGCAGGCTCTTCATTTTTTCCTGGTAAAGTCAATCCGGTTGTACCTGAAACCTTAATTCAATGCTGTTTTCAAGTGCTAGGATGTGACAGAATCGTTCAAGCTGCTTTTGAACACGGAGAATTAAATTTAAATGTATTCGAAGGAGCCGCTGGAATTAATATTTTAGATAGCATTCAGTTTTTAACTAGCGCTGTAAGAAGTTTTTCGACGCTTTGCGTGCAGGATTTATCAGCCAATTCAGAGCGCTGTCAGCAGCTTTCTCAATCGCGTATTCCGTTGATTGTTGAAATGAAAGAAAAATATGGCTATAGCCGCGTTGCAGGTAGTTTAAAAGAAGCAGGCTATGAAGGGCTGAAAAAATGGAGGGAATGTGAATATGACAAAACTAAATGAAAAAACCTTATTTAAAGGAATGGAACAACCTGCATTATTATGGGCAAAAGAGTGGCTGAAAGAACCTAAAAAACTCTATATCAACGGGGGGTGGAAAGAAAGTTCAAGCGGTGAACTAATTGATTCTATTAACCCTGCAAACGGAGAAATTAATGGCCAAATTCAAAGTGCAGCAAAACAAGATATCGATGAAGCAGTAGCTTCAGCTAGACACGCGTTTGATCACGGTCCTTGGCCAAGCGTTACAAGAAAAGAACGCGCGCGAATTTTAAGGGAAATAAGCAGCTTAATTAAAAAACATCAAGCAGAGCTCGCCACATTGGAGTCTCTTGATAACGGCAAGCTTTATACAGAATCGTACAATGATGATGTACAAGAAGCATCGGATTTATTTGAGTATTACGCTGGCTGGACGGATAAATATTACGGTGAAAACAATCCGGTGGAAGGAGATTTTGTGAGTTATACAACGCGCGATCCGATCGGTGTATGCGGTCAAATTGTACCATTTAACTTTCCAATCGACATGGCCGCATGGAAACTAGCGCCGGCTCTAGCGATGGGCAACACCGTTATTTTAAAGCCGTCTAGCACCACATCTTTTTCTGCGATTCGTTTAGTGGAAATCATCGATGAAGCAAACATCTTACCGCCAGGTGTCTTAAATTTAATTTTAGGAAAAGGATCGATCGGTTCTCATATCAGCCGTCATATGGGAGTTGATAAAGTATCTTTTACTGGAAGCACAGGAGTAGGCAAACAGTTGGTTCATGATTCTGCGGACTCTAATTTGAAGCCTGTGACCCTAGAGCTTGGAGGGAAATCACCAAATATCATCTTTAGCGATGCACCCGATTTGGATGCTGCGATTGAACGTTCTTTTTACGGCTTGTTTACACATAAAGGAGAAAAATGCTCAGCGCCTACTCGCTTGTTAGTACAGCGTGACATTTACGAGCAGGTAGTTGGTAAGTTAGCAGATTATGCAAATAGCTACAAGTGCGGCAGTCCTTTTGATCCTGATTCAGATCAAGGTGCCCAAGTCTCTGAATCTCATATGCAGTCAATCTTACACTATATCGAGAGCGGTATACGTGAAGGAGCTACGCTAGCAGCGGGCGGCGAGCGCGATATGAGTGGAGATAATGAGCACGGGTATTTTATCCGTCCTACTATTTTTGCAGATGTTGATAATAAGATGACCATTGCACAAGAAGAAATTTTTGGTCCTGTACTGTGTGTAATTCCGTTTGATACAGAAGATGAAGCGGTGCAAATTGCGAATGATACGATTTATGGTTTAGCAGCTGGACTCTGGACAAAAGATGTGTCAAGAGCCAATCGTGTAGCCAAAAAGTTAGAAGCAGGCATGGTTTTTATCAATAAATACGGCTGCTATGATTTTGCCAGCCCATTTGGAGGATGGAAGCAAAGCGGATGGGGGAAAGAATATGCGATTCATTCTCTTCAATCTTACACAAAAATAAAAGCAATATGGATGGCTTATTAAATTAAAAAGCTGGAGGAAAGCATGATGAAAATGAAAGCAGCGGTCATGACGGGCGTTAATGCGCCCCTTGAAATTTTAGCGGTGGATTTAGCAGCACCAAAAGCTAATGAAGTACTTGTGAAAATAGAAGCAACGGGCGTGTGCCACAGTGATTTAAATGCTTTAGAAGACCCTTCGACACCAACGCCTACTATTTTAGGTCACGAAGGTGCAGGTATTGTAACCGCAGTCGGTTTAAACGTGAAAACGGTAAAAGTAGGAGATAAAGTAGCGCTTAGCTGGGTGCCTTACTGCGGCACGTGTGAGTTTTGTGTGACAGGAGCCGTACATCTGTGTGATTCGGCTTTTGGTCCGATGTTTAACGGAACGCTGTTAGACGGTACCTCTCGATTAAGTAAAGATGGAGAGCTGGTTTTTCATAACTCGCTGCTTTCCACTTTTGCTGAATATGCGGTGGTGCCGGAAATGTCTTGCATTAAACTTCCTGATGAAATGCCGATGGCTCAAGCCTCTTTAATTGGATGCGGTGTAGCGACTGGGTACGGAGCAGCTGTGAACGCCGCAAAAGTTACGCCGGGATCGACGGTAGCCGTCTTTGGTATCGGAGGGGTAGGGATTAATGCTATTCAAGGGGCTCGGATTGCGGGAGCAAGTAAAATTATTGCATGTGATGTCAAACCAGCTAATTTGGAACTTGCTAAAACATTCGGAGCTACTCATACGATAAATGTAGCTTCAGAAGAAGCAAGTGAAGCTTTAAAAGCTTTAACAGGAGGACATGGCGTCCATTTCGCGATTGACTGCACCGGTCATACAAAAGCTACTGAATCTGCTTGGGAAGGAACAAGGAAAGGAGGAACGGTAGTTGTAGTAGGAGCTTTTAACCCATCCATGTCTATTAATTTACCAGGCGGAGGCTTTCATCGTGTCGGCAAAGTGTTAAAAGGAAGCTTTTACGGAGACACGCAGCCGTTTCGTGATTTTCCTAAAATTGCTCAGCTTTATTTAGACGKAAAATTTATGTTAGACGAACTGATTCTTGGACGCACGCAGCTTGACGATATTAACAAAGCTTTTCAATCATTTCATGATTGTAATTGTGTAAACGTAGGCCGGTCAGTGATTGAATTTCCATCGATTGTATCCCAAGCCTCGCTAGAAAACGGAGATGAATTTGACATTGTTTCATAATGTAAATGAGCTAAGAGAGGAGAAAAACGAATGAATTCACTATTTGAATTTACTACAAAAACAAGCATAGCGTATGGCCTAGATCGGGTTTTGCAAATTGGAAAAGATGTTGAAGCAGTGAGCTGC
>NZ_JBFULJ010000151.1:0-6919 GCF_056400385.1 Priestia sp. P5_B4 | reverse complement strand
ATGCTAGATTCCACCTTGGTATTATTGGAATATGTCCGCAGCGAAAAAGACTAGATCTAGCTGTAGATATGTTTGAGAAACTATGGCTTGAAGATAATAGATATAAACTATATGTGAAGGGGAAAATGCCTCAAGAGTATTCTTGGTTATGGAACAAAGAAGAAGAAAGAGAATACTACGAAGGCATATTTGCTCGTATCGAAAATGCTCCTTGGAAGAATTCTGTTGTCTTTGAAGGGTTTGGAGATATTGCTGAATGGTTATCGAAAGTAGGTTTTGTACTATCTACGAGTGATTTTGAGAGTTTTCATCTTTCTCCAAGTGAGGGTATGGCTTCCGGTTCATATCCAATCATCTTGAAATGGGATGGCAGTGACACTATTTATCCTAAGGAATATTTATTTGCAGATGTAGAAGAAGCTGTAGAACGTATTACGTTGCTAAATTCTTCTGCATTACCAAACGACTTTTCTAACGCAAAAGATTATGTAAGAGCAAATTTTGGGGTAGAACAAATCACCAATCAGTGGAGTCAACTGATAGATGAATTAAGTGCAACCGTTGTTAAGTAGTTATATACATATAGATACTGCTGTTTAATGAATGACGTGGTATATATGTTTGTATTTATAAATTTATATTTTAGTAGTGCTCAGGAGGAAATAAAATGAAACTTTGTACAGTAGGATTAGGATATATTGGATTACCAACGTCTATTATGTTTGCAAAACATGATGTAGATGTTGTAGGTGTCGACGTAAGTCAACGCGTAATTGAATCATTGAACAATGGAAAAATCCATTTAGAAGAGCCTGGTCTGCAGGAAGCGTTAAATGAAGTAATTGAAAAAGGTACATTCCGCGCCGCATTACAGCCGGAAAAAGCAGATGCATTCATCGTAGCTGTACCAACGCCAAACCATGATGACCAACACAAATCTTGTGATCTATCATATGTATTAAGCGCTGTAAGCAACGTCATTCCTTACTTAGAAAAAGGAAACGTATTAATCGTAGAATCTACAATCGCACCGCGCAGCATGGATGACCATGTGAAACCTCTAGTAGAAGCAGCTGGCTTTGAAGTTGGAAAAGACGTGTTCTTAGTGCATTGTCCAGAACGTGTACTTCCAGGACAAATTCTTCACGAACTAATTCACAACAATCGTATTGTTGGAGGACTTACGCCAAATTGTACAGAAGCTGGTGCAATGGTATATAGCACATTTGTACAAGGTGAAATCATTAAAACAGATGCAAAAACAGCAGAAATGTCAAAACTAATGGAAAACACATTCCGTGACGTAAACATCGCGTTAGCAAACGAATTAACAAAAGTATGTAACGAATTAGAAATCGATGCGCTAGAAGTTGTTCAAATGGCTAATAAGCATCCGCGTGTAAACCTTCATACACCAGGACCGGGTGTAGGCGGACACTGCTTGGCTGTAGACCCGTATTTCATCGTTGCAAAAGCGCCTAAAACAGCTCAGCTTATTAATCTAGCAAGAACAATTAACACATCTATGCCTCAATACGTAGTAGACAACACAAATGCTCTAATGGAAAAAGTAGACGGCCGCGTTGTGACAGTATTCGGTTTAACGTATAAAGGAAACGTAGACGATATCCGTGAAAGTCCAGCAATGGAAATCTATGATTTATTAAAAGCAGAAGGCAAATACGAAATTCGCGCATTTGATCCTCACGTGGAACAAGATTGGGTTGAACAAGATATCAAGGAAGCTGTACGCAACTCTGACCTAGTTCTTGTATTAACAGATCATAATGAATTCAAAGAATTAAACTGGAGCGAATTAGAAGGTATGGCAACAAAACGTATTTTCGATACGAAAAACGTAGTAGCTAACCGTTCTGACGATTTCAGTTACATTAACTATGGCAACCTACATGCATTCCTTAAGAAGGAAGAAGTAATGGCATGAACCTTGTAGGGAGGATTTTGAAAGAACAATCCTCGAATTTTCATTTGATTTTAAGGCTAGCTCGTTACGATATGAAAGGCAAATACCAATTGCATTATTTGGGAGCTGTATGGCAGTTTTTAACTCCTGTTATACAGGTTCTCCTATATTGGCTGGTGTTTGGAATTGGCATTCGAGGAGGAGCACCTGTTCACGGTGTACCATTTTTTGCATGGTTAATGGTAGGACTGATTCCTTGGTTTTTTATCAGTCCATCAATTCTTCAAGGTTCTAACAGTGTATATGCAAGAGTAAGTCTCGTATCCAAAATGAAGTTCCCGGTAAGTATTTTACCTACAGTGACTATCATTAGTAACTCTTTTCAATTAATTGTCATGTTAGTTGTATTAGCGTTTATTTTTATAGTATATGGAATCAATCCTGGACTACATATCTTGCAATTGCCTTATTATTTGGTGTCATTATTTGTTTTCTTGTTTGCCGTTACGTTGTTAGGTTCTACAATCTCAACAATTGTAAGAGATTTTCAACAAGCCTTACAAGCCATTATGAGAATGATGGTGTATTTATTACCTATCCTCTGGGATCAATCTAGACTTCCACACGTATTCCAAACTGTGTTGAAGCTAAATCCTATCTATTATTTAATAGAAGGGTTTCGCAATAGTTTTCTAGGGTACGCTTGGTTTTATGATGATTGGATATATACACTGTATTTTTGGGTTGTTACGTTATTAATACTTTTAGTAGGATCCGTTCTACATATAAAATTCAGGAAAAAGTTTATCGATTACTTGTAATCTAGGAGCTTAAATTTATGAAGCTAAAGGTTCAATTTGAAAATGTAAGTAAAAAGTACGTACTTTACCAAAAGCGATCTGATAAAATACGAGAAGTGTTTTTTCCGAAGAAGCAGAATGAAAGMTTTTATGCATTAAGAGATGTTTCCTTTTCTGTCTATGAGGGAGAAGTGATTGGAATTGTTGGGGTAAACGGTTCAGGAAAATCAACCCTTTCTAATATCCTATCTCAAGTGGTTCCTCCTACTTCTGGAGAATTAACGATTAATGGTGAAACTTCATTAATTGCAATATCTGCAGGTCTCAACAATAATTTAAGCGGCTATGAAAATATAGAATTAAAATGCTTGATGCATGGGTTAACCAAAGAAGAAATCAAGCAGATTACCCCAAAAATTATTGAGTTTGCGGATATAGGTAAATTTATTAATCAGCCTGTTAAAAATTATTCTAGTGGAATGAAATCCAGACTGGGCTTTGCGATATCCGTTCATACAAATCCTGACATTTTAGTAGTTGATGAGGCCTTGTCTGTTGGAGATCAAACATTTTATGATAAGTGTTTAACAAAAATTAATGAATTTAAAGAAGATGGAAAAACTATTTTTTTTATTAGTCACTCCGTATCTCAAATTAGAAATATTTGTGATAAAGTCATTTGGATGCATTTTGGTCAGTTGCGAAAATTTGGACGTACAAGAGCTGTGCTTGCCAGCTATAAGAAATTTATAGAATGGTTTAACAAGCTAAGTGATGAAGATAAAAAGTTATACAAAACGAAAATGCTAAATCAGCAGCAAGCTGCAATTTCTCAGGTGAAAGAACATAGAGAACCTATTCTCACAACTGCTGATCAGCGTTTTCAAAGATATCAGAGTCAAAAAATGAATAAGAAGCGAAGAATTCAATTAAGGGTTCAGCTAAGCTTATTATGTACACTTTCTGTTTTATTAGCCGTTTTTATGTTTTTATAAAAGTGTTTTGAATCAGAGAAGTGTATAAGTTTCATTAAAACATACGAGGTGACTAAAAATGAAAGCAAAGTTATTTATTCCGGTTGTAGCGGGTATGTTATTATTTGCAGGTTGCAGCAACAAAGAAGAAGCTGCATCTCCTAAGAAAGCATCTGAACAATCAGAAGTTAAAACAGAACTTACAGCGGTTTCACTTAAAAACTTCGGCAATAAACGTTTAGAGGTAACAACAAAAGCTAAGGGAACGGATGTAAAATATGCTTATTATATTCATAAAGATAATAAGGCATTTAAAAAGATTTCCTATTCTAAGGACAGTTCATTGAAGTTTCCTTTAAAAGAGTCTGGTCGTTACAAGGTACGTGTATTTGCAAAAGGGTCTGACGATAAAAAAGTAGTTAAAAGTACGAACGCTGTTAATGTAGTAATAGATGATAAAGATAAAAAAGATAAGTAAATAAAAAAAGTGTAGCGGAAGCTACACTTTTTTTATTTACTTTAAATTTAAACTTTCTTTTAATTCAGTAGACAGCTGATTGCGAGTGTCATCAGATACGGCATAATAGTAGATACCGTTAATTTTTTCGCCTTTTCCATCTATTTGAAGCTGCTCTGAATTGTTACGTGCGTCTTTATAATTTGATTGAATTTGTTTCATATCATCAAACGTAAGGTTTGTTTTTACATTTTGACCAATTGCATCTAAAATCGTACCGTAGTTTGTTAAAGACTGAACGCTAGCTCCTTCGTCAATAACGCCTTCAATTACTTGACGCTGGCGCTGCTGACGCCCAAAGTCACCGCGAGGGTCTTGTTTACGCATACGGGTAAAAGCCAATGCTTCTTTACCATCTAATTTCAAAGGTCCTTTTTGGAAGCTGTAGCCGTCATAATTAAACGCAAGGTTATTGTTTACGGTTACGCCGCCAACAGCGTCTACAATGTCTTTAAAGCTTTCCATATTCACTTGAACATAATAGTCTACAGGAACGTCTAAGAATTTCTCTACCGTATTTACAGCCATATCTACGCCACCAAAAGCGTAAGCGTGGTTAATTTTATCTTGTGTTCCTTTTCCGACAATTTCAGTTCGCGTATCACGTGGAATACTTACCATTTTCATAGACTGTGTCTTTGGGTTTACCGTCATTAAAATAGTAGAATCTGAACGACCTCGGTCACCGGCACGCTGATCTACTCCTAATAGTAAAATAGAGATAGGGTCTCCATTTTTCAAGCTTACTTTGCTTGAACGTTTTTCAGATACATCACGTTTTAACGGCTCGTGAGTTTGTGTGAATGTCTTTTCAACAGAATGCCATATGCTATATGCATAGCCTGCTACACCTAGAATTAATACTAAAATAATACCAAGAATAATTTTGAACGCGCGTTTCTTTTTCGGTTTTTTTCGTTTGCGTCTGCGCGCATTTGAAGGTTGTACTTGTTCTTCCATGTGGAACCTCTCTTCCTTTTCTTTATATATTGATAAAATAAATGTCTTCTATGTAAGCCATTATTCTTATCTTTTTCATCAGAAAACACGTCAAAATGATTAAAAAAATGACAAATTTAATCAAATTTCTTCATGTACTTTAAAATTATATTATAATAAAAGAAAAAAAGAAAGATATAGTAAGGGAGACATTTTATGAAAATTTTAATTAACGTATTTGCTATTCTCATCTTTATCTCGTCTTTAGTAGCAGGAAAGATGTATTGGAATCATCAATTGGACAAACAGTTCGAAACAAAGCCTACGAGAGTAAGCGCAGCAGAAACAGAAAAAGATACGCAAACCGAGACTAAGAATCTGCCAGAATCAATTGTAAAGAAATTAGAGAATGCAAAGAAAACAGGAAATCCCGTAAAGCTTGTAATTGTAGGATCCGCTCCTGAGAAAGATGTAAAGACATGGGGAACTTTATTGAAAGATAAAGTAGAAGATACATATGGGACGGATTTAATAAATGTAGAGTTGTATGAATACAAACAAATGAATACATTACAATTTGTGAAATCAAAGAAGTATGAAGATATTACAAAAGCAAAGCCTGATATCTTGCTCTTTGAACCATTTTTATTAAATGATAATGGAGTAGTAGGAATCGACAATACGCTTGAGAATTTAGATGTTGTTATGAAGCACATTGAAGCTGAAAACAAAAACTTAGTAACGATTTTTCAGCCTTCAGCACCAGTTTATCAGGCAAAAAATTACCCCAATGATGTAAAAGCTCTAGAGGATTTTTCAAAAGAAAACGGGTACGAATTTATTAACCATTGGAAATCTTGGCCGGATTACAATTCAAAGGAAATTACAGAATACTTAACCGATGTACCAGGTCAGCCTAATGAAAAAGGTGAACAAGTATGGGCAGGCTTTTTAATCCATTACTTTACTAATAATTAAATACAAGTAATGAAAAAACAAGATCTTTTATGAAAAGATCTTGTTTTTTTGAGTAAGATTATTTAGTTCATGAAGAAACTTTTGGTAGTAGGAAGGTTCATAATGTCTAGGAGATAAACMCCATTTGTGATTTTCATCCGCCAACACTTCACCTTCAATTTCTAAATAACAAGCATTATGAATGTTATCAGCTAAATAAGAATACATGTATTCAAGCTTCTCATTATTAGAATGAATTTCTTCAATATTATCAAAAGATTGAATGATGCCGTCTTTATCCACATATTTTTCTTGCCATAGAGCTTTATGTATAATAACTTGTTCAATGCTACTGTTGTTAATTTCTTCTATAAACTTGTCAGCAGAGCTTTTCCAAAGCTCATCTGTCTTGTCTACAAATTGTTTTCCTTTTAAATCTGTCACTAAATTTGACCGAGTGAATTCATCAGAATAAGTAAAATAACTTTCTCCACGTTTCATAATTCTTAAACGTTCAGATAACAAGTCGATGATTAAGACTTTCGCTTCGGTTTCTCTTACGTTTTTAAAAAACAATTTATTTAAATCGTTATACACACATCTTTTTTGAAAGTTTGACTCTAAAGAAATTCGATGTATGGACATATTCATGGAATTCGATGCTAGCGATATAATATTAGTTCTAGCAAAATAACTATTTATTTCATAATCATGATCAAACATAGCAAACGGATCTCTAGAAACGCAGCTTCCTAGAATATCTATCTTTTTATTCAAATCAATTAACAACTCCTATTCAGTGTAAACC
>NZ_JBFULJ010000150.1:0-6957 GCF_056400385.1 Priestia sp. P5_B4 | reverse complement strand
GGAGGTTTTTGTATTGCATATTACACCTGAAAAAATTAAAGAGGCTGCTGAAGCCCTGGAATGTACAGAACTGAAATCTTTTATGTTTCAAGAGCCAACTGCCGGTCCACTAACAAAGCCGCGTCGCTCTTCTCGTAGCACTGGCCGCTCTCGTCGTTCTACTCGCCGTTCTACTCGCCGTTCTACTCGCCGCTCTCATCGTTCTACTCGCCGCTCTCATCGTTCTACTCGCCGCTCTCGCCGTTCTACTCGCCGCTCTCGTCGTTCTACTCGCCGCTCTCGTCGTTCTTCTCGCCGCTCTCGTCGTTCTTCTCGTCGTTCACGCCGTTCTACTCGCCGCTCTCGTCGTTCTTCTCGTCGTTCACGTCGTTCTTCTCGTCGTTCACGTCGTGCTCGCCGTTCACGCCGCTCTTAATTTCTCTAAACACTCATCTTTATTGCAAAAAAAAAGCCGAAGAACCATGAGTGCCTTCGGCTTTTTTTTCCACTTATAGTAGGGCACATTTGGAAATATACTAAGATGGGATGTTATTCATTTTACATAGAGAAGGAGAGGTTTTATGAAAAAAAGCAAGCATCAAATTTCAACTTCATCAACAACAGATGTCGAAGAAGTCAAACGTTTAAATGCTCAGTCTGGATTAACTTACAATGAAGTATTTACACTTCTTGGAGAAACCTATTTGAAAAATCAAAAGAAAAAATAATAAGCAGGGACTAGAAAACACCTTCTAGTCCTTATACTTTGAAAATCCCGGAAAACCCTTTAACTAGGGATGTTAATTGGTTCATGGCTCCCATCATCTGCCCCGCAGTATTCATCATCTTGTTCATATCGTAATTGCCATCACTCGATTTAAACTGAGACATTAATGACTGAAATTGAGAAGGCTGAGGCTTTTGTTGCTGAGCTTTAGGGTATGGATTAAAAGGCGCACCTGCATTATTGTACATGGGCTGCTGGTACATTCCGTTCATGTAGGGAATTTGCTGAGGACCAAAAGGCATTTGTTGCTGAGCGTACGGATGTTGCGGCATATAAGCTTCCGTCCATGGCTGCTGATGATACTGCGGAAATGGATGTACCTGACTTAAATCAAAACGTTCTGGTTGATGTTGCTCATAATACGGATAATGCTTACTTGTATACATGCAAAATCAATACCTCCTTTTTAATATTACATAATATATAGTATGTATGCAGAAATAAGAGGTGACGTTCGTCTACTTGTACTTTTGGAAAACACATTCAAAAATATGTAGGTTTCTGTCGAAAGTTTAAATTTTTCAAAAAAACGAGATTATTTAAATATATGGTACGATAAGAGCAAGTGATACTACGATACGTAGTGGCACAAATGGGGATTAGGAGGGAATTTACATGTATGTGAACGAACTTCAAGAAGCTTTTATTGCGGTGAAACAGTATGAGCCGCAGTCAAGTAATGAATTACTCGATTTTGCTCAGCAGCAGTATTTAAAAGGTTTTTTAACTCCTATGAATTACAAAGCCGCTGTACGTGAACTCGAACAAATTGGAGCTACTAAGCCCGATTTTAGTGCACAAGATGATTAATTTTTTTACTACCACCGAGAAATCGGTGGTTTCTTTGTTTCCTATAAAGTGGACACATACTTCTTTTTTGACTTGTTTATACTATAAAAGCTTTAACGTAGTATTCAATAAAGGAGGTCTATCTCATGAGTCGTGGAAAACATTTTGATCATAAAAAGCAAGGCCAAAGTGCAGCAACTAAAACAAATAACGTCGTTGCTTCTAAACATACTGAAAAAGTTGATTATCATATCGATACAGTCGCTTCACAAGATCACCCAGCTGTTTCTATCCAATCTCAAAAAGATTTTGATTAACTTTTTGATTGATATGATAAAAAGAGGCTGGGACATAACAAAGTGAATCCAATCTTGAGCCGAACAAATGGGATACATGAGCTGAATCGCTTATGACACCGCAGTTGATCTCCGTGCAAGGCTTCGCTTTCCGCGGGCGGCCGATGAGCCTCCTCGTCGCTTGCGCTCCTGCGGGGTCTCATCTGTTCCGCTTTTCCCGCAGGAGTAGGAGTCTTCGCCTTGCTCTCCAATCAACTGYTAGAAGGAMCAAAACAAATGAAACCTATGCTTCTCATCAAAAAAAAAACGAACTACGAATCAAAAATTTTGATCGATAGTTCGTTTTTCATTTCGTGTAAAATACTTTTGTCACAATCTCATACATAGAAAATCCCCACCTTATAAGTCTCAACGGAAGGCCGGGATTAATTATTCAATATCGACTCGAGCACATACTTATTTGAGTGATACATCTTTTTAAATCGCTTTTCTCGCGTCTCGGGATAAAACGACTGTAGTACAACGTTTTGTAAATTTTCTTTTAACGTCTCTACTTGATTAACATGAATATATTTTGGTCGCTCTTTCTTCAGCCATTCCGTTACGAGACTAGCCCATTCATCAAGTTCTTTGAAGAAAATATCTCCATAAGGCTTTACTTCTTCAAAAAATTTCACTTCATAATTTTCTTCCTGTTGAATAGACGCTAATCGTTCTACAGCTACTTCATTATATTGAAACATGATCTCCGTACTTTTTTTCACATCTTCATTCATCGTTATTCGTCACCTCTACGATGACTATTGTAACATAAACAGTCTTTATACTGTATGAAGAACCATTTCTCTTCGGCTTCTATTCCATTCTGTTTCGGAAGGCATGCTTTCATACACAGCTACTTCAATTTCTTGCAGTGATTGGTCAATGCGATGAACTTGTTCCATATATGTTTCTTCACAATGTGTAAATGCTTCATTTATAGATGTAGACATCGTTTTATCCACTAAATCTACTTGCTCTAGTAAGCTATCTAATAAAGTCATCATTTCGCTTGTTTTAACCATACTTTGTTTCATCGCCATCCCTCCAAATTTTCCTTTGCATAACGTATTCTCTCTTTTCTTCATTGTCCCTTCACACATGACAAAACTAGTTTCTATTCGTCAAAGAAAGATGTTTTCGACATTTTCATTTATGGTGAATCGAAAGTGAACATATTGAAAACACTAGTATAGACATTTCAGCTAAGCAGATACATTCCGCTGCTGAACGTTTATTACAACATGATAGGAGGTGCCTAGATATGGCCAACAAACAGCAAAAATCACAGCCTAAAAATAAGCCTGAAACAAAAACCTACGGTGATCCTAAAAAGTTAAACGGTCCTAACCAGCCTTCTACTTAAGAACAAAACGGTCACTTGTGACCGTTTTTATTTACATTAAATACTTGCGCTACTTTCATTAATATATACAGCTGCTTTTGCTTTTGAAGATACCACTTTGTAAAATGAACTTTCTTTGGAAAAGACGGCTTTTTCATGAGCTTTTGTTCCTCTTTTTTCGTTAAAAACCACTCTTCTCTCTTCTTTTCATGATGTCTAATAGCCGGATACACCTTTCGAAGAGCAGGTGTACGGAAACTGGTTTTATTCACAAAATACTGCTCATAATCGTATCTCGAACCCGTATGCTTTGTTTTCAAAGAAAATTCATAAAACAAGGGATAATACTTTTCATGAAATAATAAAGCCGCTAATTTCTTCCCCAAATCAATCCGATTATTTACTTTTGTAAAATCATGAACAGAACAACCGTATAATTCCCCTTTTGTAGTAGGAAAAAGGACGGAACTAAAGTGGAATATATCTTGAAAAAAAAACAGCGWACTTTTAAACACTCTATCTTGATAAAAAGGCTGTTCAATAACGGGCTGTTGAATAACATGCTGCTCATTCACAATTAACGCATGAATAAGCTGCAGTTCACAAGGTCTGTGCATAAATTGTCTCCACTTCTCTTCGATAAAAGATGAAACATTTAAATAGGGAAGTAAATGCACGTAAGAGACATGTTTTTTACGTGAAACAGCATACAATAGTAATTGTGGGAAGACATCTTTAAAAATAAGCCAATTTGCTCTTTCATACGTCAAAAATAATAAATCGCGCGTTTGCTTTGATAACGCTTTTTTCATGTTTTTCCCTTGCAAATCACACATATTCCATCCTGCGTTTCGTGACACCATACTTGCGAGAAATGCCMACTTTACTTCAGGATATCTATGATAAAAAGTTGCATAAGCCTGGGTTCTTGATATATTATCAATATTCAGCTTGTCTGTGGTTTTTTTAATCGCCGTCAACAGCGCTTGTTCCGAACTATTGAGTGACATCTCTTCATCTTCTTTCATCTATTTTTATTTGTAGGATTTGGTATAATAGAATTTGTTTGTTTAATAGATTTACACTAAAGGAGTGATGGTTATGATTCGCTATCCTAACGGAAAGGCCTATAAGCCATTGAATACCAGCAGTCCTTCCCCTAAAAAGCTAGAAGCTAGCTATAGCAATCGTGGTATGACGCTGGAGGACGATTTAAACGAAACAAACGAATACTATGTTTCAAAAGGAATAGCCATTGTTCACAAAAAACCAACCCCTGTTCAAATTGTAAAAGTAGACTATCCGAAGAGAAGTGCCGCTGTTATTAAAGAAGCTTATTTTAAACAGGCTTCTACTACAGACTATAATGGAGTCTATAAAGGAAAACACCTTGACTTTGAAGCAAAAGAAACGAGAAATAAAACCTCATTTCCGCTGCGTAATTTTCATGAACATCAAATTGAACATATGAAACAAATTGTGAAACAAAACGGGGTTTGTTTCGTTATATTAATGTTCTCTACTTTACAAGAAATATACTTGTTCGAAGCACAGTTCCTTTTTCCTTATTGGGATGCCATGAAAAAAGATGGACGAAAATCAATTCCTAAGGCAGATATTGAAAAAAAAGGACATTTCATCGAACTTGGTTACCATCCGAGAATCGATTACATAAAAACTATAGATAAATTATACTTTTAAGAGTATGATATATATGTTTACGGAAATCATTCTCTTACAATGCGTTGAAAGGTAGGAGTTTTTATGTCAGATAATTATCGCTCTCGTGAAGAACGACGAAGAGCTTTGAATGACAACAAACCAGAAGGTAAATCTCAAGGAAAACCGAAAAAGAAGAAAAAAGGAGGCCTATTTCGTAAAATTGTTGCCGCAGTTTTACTGATAGGAATCATCGGGCTCATTGCCGGAGTGGGAACTTTTTTTGCTATGATAAGCGATGCTCCAAAAGTTGATGACTCGGTATTAAAAAACTCTTTTTCATCTAAAGTATATGCAAACGATGGAAAGACAGTTGTAAAAGAAATTGGAGCTCAAAAACGTACATATGTGCAATACGATGAAATCCCTCAAGTCGTCAAAAACGCATTTATCGCTACGGAAGACGTTCGTTTTTATAAACATCACGGCGTCGACTTTTACCGAATTGGCGGAGCATTAATGGCGAACTTTAAAAACGGCTTCGGTGCTGAGGGCGGTAGTACGATTACTCAKCAAGTGGTAAAGAATTCGTTCTTATCACCAAAGAAGACGGTTAAACGTAAAGTACAAGAAATGTGGTTAGCTTACCAGCTTGAGCGTAAATATTCCAAGCAACAAATTCTTGAAATGTATTTAAACAAAATATATTTCGCATCAGGTGAAGTATACGGTATTGAACGAGCAGCTGAGAAATTTTACGGAGTTAAAAGCGTAAAAGATTTAACTCTTGATGAAGCTGCTATGTTGGCAGGCTTACCAAAAGCGCCAACTACTTATAACCCAGTTACAAACCCAGAGAATGCTACTAAACGCCGTAACACAGTATTGAACTTAATGGCTAAGAACGGCTTCATTACACAAGCCGAGGCAGACAAAGCAAAACAAGTAGATGTACAAGCTCACTTAGCTAAACAAACTGAATCAACATCTAAGTACGATGTATTTATTGATCAAGTAATCGAAGAAGTAAAAAAGAAAACAGACGCAGATCCATTTTCTGCGGGCTTAGAAATTTATACAACGCTTGACACTAATGCTCAGGACTATGTGGATGATGTGATGAATAACAAAGTAGTCAACTTCCCGAATGATAAATTCCAAGCAGGTCTTGTCGTTGTAGATAATGAAACAGGCGGTATTCAAGCAATTGGAGGCGGACGTAATCGTGTGTCAGGCGGCTTAAAYTTTGCAACAAATATGAGACGCCAGCCCGGCTCAACCATTAAACCGATCTTAGATTACGGCCCAGCGATTGAGAACTTAAAGTGGTCCACTGGACAACCGATAAAAGATGAAGAATATCATTATTCAAACGGCACACCAATCCGAAATTTCGGACGCAATTATAAAGGGTGGGTTTCAGCGCGTGAAGCTTTAGGACGCTCACTGAACATCCCTGCTTTAAAAGCGTTTCAAGCAACCGGGGCAGACAAAGCAAAAGAGTTTGCTACTGGCCTTGGGCTAAAATTAGACGAAGAAGATGGCGAAGCTTATTCTGAATCTTATTCTATCGGAGGCTTCCGTACAGGTGTTACACCGCTACAAATGGCTGGAGCCTATAGCGCTTTTGCAAATGAAGGTATGTACAATGCACCTCATACAGTGACAAAGGTAAAATTCCCAGATGGAACAGAAATTGATTTAACACCAAAATCAAAACGCGCAATGCAAGATTACACGGCATTTATGATGACGGACATGATGAAATCTGTTGTAAACGAATCATATGGTACAGCTCGTGCTGTTCGTACACCTGGATTAGAAATTGCGGGTAAAACCGGAACTTCAAACTTTAGTGCTGACGAGAAAAAACGATACAACATTCCAGACGCTGGTGAAAAAGACGTTTGGTTTAATGGGTTTACGCCAAACTATACGATTTCCGTATGGACAGGCTATGAAACTGCTAAAGACGGCTACATTTTAAGTCCTAATGAAACAGGCATGGCAAAAAATATCTTTAAGCATGTTATTACTCATATTTCTGAAGGCAAACCTAAAGG
>NZ_JBFULJ010000149.1:0-7021 GCF_056400385.1 Priestia sp. P5_B4 | reverse complement strand
TCTTTTCATGTAAGAATAAATTTAGTAAAACAAAGCAAGAGGAATTCTAAAAAGAATTCCTCTTGAATGAGTTACTTGCCAAGAAATTTTTGAGTAAAGAAATCTAGTTGATAATCTAATGTGATTGGATCATTAAAATAAAATTCTTTTGCATTTGCTTCAAATACRTGATTATTCTTTACAGCAGGAATATTTTTGTACGTATCYGTTTTCTCAAATGATGTATCTCCATCTTGGTTTTTACTGAAGATTAAATAATCTCCGGCATATTCAGGAAGAACTTCTGGTGAAATTGCATAGTAACCATCTTTCAAAGCCATGTCTTTTACTTTCTCTGGCATTTTTAATTTCATTTCTTGATAAAGAATCTCCGTTCCGCGTCCCCAGTTATCGCCAAATACATAAAGCTGCTTGTCAAAGTTCTCAATAACTGAAACCGTGGTATCGTCGCCAATTTTAGCTTTGATGTCAGAACCAGCTTTTGCCGCACGCTTTTTAAAATCGTTTACCCATGACTGTGCTTCTTTTTCTTTATTTAATAGTTTTCCGATTTCTACATGCTGAGTAAGGTAGTCTACTTTATCGTATGTATACGTGACGGTAGGAGCAATTTTTTTCAATTTATCAACGTTTTTTGTAGTAGATAAGCCAATAATTAGGTCAGGCTTTAATTTAATAATCTTTTCTAAATTTTCATCTGATACTTCTTCAACGCCTTTTAATTTCTTTTCAAAGCGGGGATTCATTTTAGACCATGAATCAACTCCGACAATATTGACACCTAATGACATGACGTTACCTGCGTAGGAGCCTAACACTACAACACGTTTCGGGTTAGCCGGAACTTTTACAGGGCCGTCTTCAGATTGATATATGATTGTCTCGGATCCGCTGTTTCCTTTACTAGAATCGTTTTTGCTTTCAGTTGAACTGCTGCTGCAGGCACTAATAAGTAGTACGAATATGAGCATGAATGGAAGCAGTAATTTTTTCATTTAGTTATCTCCTCTTAATAAGTTATACGTGATGCACATTGGTTTATTGGTTCTCGGGTCTCGTCCGATTTCAGCGTCGATATGAAACACTTTTTTTAAAACGTCATGCGTGATGACTTCGTCACACGTTCCGGCTTTAACAATTTCTCCATCTTTTAAAGCGATAATATAATCTGCAAAACGAGCGGCTTGATTTAAATCGTGAAGTACCATTACGACGGTACGTTCTTGCTCTTTGTTTAGCTTTTGAAGCAGCTCAAGCACTTCTAACTGATGAGCCATATCCAAGTAGGTAGTCGGCTCATCGAGGAATATAATATCTGTTTCTTGAGCTAAAGCCATTGCAATCCACACTCGCTGACGCTGACCGCCTGAAAGAGAGTCAACGAGACGAAATTTGTAATCTTTTGTTCCGGTTACTTCAAGCGCCCAGTCAATCGTTTGATAGTCTTGTTTCGACAGACGCCCAAACCCTTTTTGATAGGGAAATCGCCCATAAGATACAAGTTCTCCAACAGTTAAGCCGCTGGCACTTTCAGGGGTTTGAGGGAGAATGGCCATTTTTTTAGCGAGTGCTTTTGTATGTTCTGTTGAAATATTTTCGCCATCTAAAATGACGGAACCGGATTGATGAGAAATAATGCGGGTGATGGCTTTTAAAAGCGTTGATTTGCCGCATCCGTTTGAACCAATAATCGTGGTAATCTTTTTGTCTGGAATGTTAACGCTTAAATTCTTTACTATTAGACGTTCACCATAACTAATATGTAATTTTTCTGTATATAGGCGAACCATATCTGACCCTCCGTTTACGTTTAATACAACAAATACTTGATAATGATTATCAATATCGTTTACTTTACATACTATAATTCGAACGTTTCCGGATGTCAATAGTTATTTTTATTGTCAAAACGGTGAAGAAGATGTATATTCAAATGAGAATGATAATCAATAACAATTAATTGCAAGGAGCGTGTGTTCATGACACATAACGAACTGTTTGACGTGACGATTATAGGTGGGGGGCCGGCTGGCCTTTATTCTGCCTTTTATAGTGGACTAAGAGAAATGAAAACAAAGCTGATTGAATATCAGCCAAAATTAGGCGGAAAACTTCATGTTTATCCTGAAAAAATGATTTGGGATGTAGGAGGGCAAACGCCTATTTCTGGTGCGAAGCTTATTGAACAGCTTGTTGAACAAGGGCTGACGTTTGATCCAACTGTTGTTTTAAATGAGAAGATTGAATCGATTTCTCGCTTAGAAGATGGTATTTTCCAGCTGACGAGTTCTTCAGGTGAACATCATTACTCTAAAACCATTATCCTTGCTGTCGGAGGAGGTATTTTAAATCCGCAAAAGCTCAAAATTGAAGGGGCAGAACGATTTGAAATATCAAACTTAAACTATACGGTTAAATCTTTGCAGCATTTTAAAAATAAAACGGTGATTGTTTCCGGGGGAGGAAATTCAGCCATTGATTGGGCAAATGAGCTAGAGTCCGTTGCTAAAAAAGTATATATTACGTACCGAAACAGTGAACTAAACGGTCATGAAGCACAAGTGAGACAATTAATAAACAGTTCAGCTCGGTGTCTGCTTAACACATCTATTACAAAATTAGTGGCTGATGGGACGCATGAATTTATTGAAAAAGTTGAGCTGACTAATCATCAAACCGGTGAAATTTCTTATTTACCGATTGACGAAGTCATTATTAATCACGGTTATGAAAGAGATACAGAGCTGTTAAAAAACAGTGAATTATATATTAAAACCATTGATGACTGCTATGTTGCAGGTAACGCAGCAAGCGAAACGTCGGTAGAAGGCGTGTATGCAGCGGGAGACATTCTCATGCACGAAGGAAAAGTCCATTTGATTACAGGTGCTTTTCAAGACGCTGCTAATGCCGTAAACAAAGCAAAACAATTCGTTCAGCCCTCTGCTGCTAAGGCGGCTATGGTTTCTTCTCATAATGAAGTATTCAAAAAACGTAATTC
This sequence comes from Priestia sp. P5_B4, assembly GCF_056400385.1. Classification (NCBI taxonomy): domain Bacteria; kingdom Bacillati; phylum Bacillota; class Bacilli; order Caryophanales; family Bacillaceae; genus Priestia; species Priestia sp. P5_B4. The sequence goes on along the minus strand of NZ_JBFULJ010000149.1, from coordinate 4,020 downwards.
AGCACTAATTAAACAAATGATGAAGTAAAGCGAGGTGCAGGGTGCATGTCGCTTCTTTCTCTACGGTGGAATTATCTACATGGAGAKGCAGGGAACGAAAAAAGAAAAGAGAAATATAATAAAAGAAAACGCTTACATTTTTTTAAAAATGACATAGTGCTTGTGTGCATAAGGGGGAAGCCGTATGAACGAAAAAGAGAAATATCAGTTTGAAACAAAAGCCATTCACGCAGGGTATGAATCAAAACATCATTTTGATAGCTTAGCTCCGCCTATTTATCAAACGTCTACATTTACATTTTCATCTATAGAACAAGGTGCAAACCGGTTTAGCGGAGCAGAAGATGGTTATGTATATTCCCGGTTATCGAATCCAACGGTCACCATTTTAGAAGAGCGTATGGCACAGCTTGAAGAAGGAGAAGCCGCTTTGGCATTTGGATCGGGAATGGCTGCAGTATCGGCTGTATTGATTGGACTTACAAAAGCAGGCGATCATATTTTATGTTCTAAAGGAGTGTATGGATGCACATTTGGTCTCTTAGAAATGCTTGAGGAAAAATATCAAATCCATCATTCTTTCTCTAACTTGGAAACTGAGGAAGAAATTCTTGCTGCTATCAGAAAAGATACAGCATGTATTTATATTGAAACACYGATTAACCCGACTATGACTTTAGTAGATTTAGAGTTAGTTGCTTCTATCGCCAAACAAAAAGGAATTCCTGTGGTAGTAGACAATACCTTTTCAACTCCTTATTTGCAACAGCCGCTGAAGCTTGGGTGCGACTTAGTCATTCATAGCGCAACAAAATTTATTGGTGGACACGGAGATGTTGTCGCAGGAATTGTAGTAGGGAACAAAGAGGTTATTTCCGTACTGCGCAAAACGACGCAAAAAGATATCGGAGGCATTCTTTCACCGTTTGATGCTTGGCTGTTACTCAGAGGCTTAAAAACGCTGGCCGTTCGAATGGATCGTCACTGTGAAAATGCTGAACATATCGCAAAACAATTAAGTCTCCATCCCAAGGTGAAAGCCGTTTATTATCCAGGTGATAAAAAAAGCACTGCTTATTCTCTCATGCAAAAGCAAATGAGAAAAGGAGGGGGGCTTCTCTCTTTTGAAGTGAAAGGAGGTTATGAAGAAACCGTAAAAGTGGTTAATCAGCTTAAGCTCATTTCCATTGCGGTGAGTCTTGGAGATGCTGAAACACTTATTCAGCATCCTGCCTCGATGACGCATGCAGTTGTGCCGGAAGAAGCTCGAAAAGAAATGGGAATCTCAAATGAACTCCTTCGCTTATCAGTTGGCCTGGAAGCTTGGGAAGATATTATGAGAGATTTACAGCAGGCATTAGATAGTATATAAAAAAACAACGCTTGAAGTATCTTAAGGATATTTCAAGCGTTGTTTTTTGAATATCAACTGTATGTCATCAGTCATACATCCTTTTTTGCGAATGGAACTTTACCTACATCTTTAGACAAATGTCCTAGACAGAAGAGATGCCTTTCAATAGACTAAAGGTTATCTGTGAAAATACAATATTTAGGTAAGGAAGGTGCTCTACTATTATGCTTCATAATCCAACTGGAAAAAAACGTCTAGGATTGGCGTTTCTTCTCAGCACACTTGCGATATTAGGTCCGCTTAATATCGATATGTATTTGCCAAGTTTCCCTGCTATTGCTGATCATTTAGATGCGCGAGCTTCACTTGTTCAGCTTAGTTTAACATCGTGTTTACTAGGCCTTGCCATTGGTCAAATCGTGATCGGTCCAATCAGTGATGCGAAGGGACGAAAACGACCTTTACTCATTTCCATCTCTTTATTTATGATATCGTCCTTGCTCTGTGCTTTGGCTCCTACTATTACAGCTTTAGTCATCGCACGCTTTTTACAAGGGTTTACAGCTTCGGCAGGAGTTGTTCTTTCTCGAGCCATTGTCAGAGACGTTTTTAGTGGAAGAGAGCTTACGAAGTTTTTTGCTCTGTTAATGGTTATCAATGCCTTTGCACCAATGATAGCACCAATGGCCGGAGGTGCTATTTTACTTCTTCCTTTTGCAAGCTGGCATACTATTTTCTTGTTTTTAAGTTTAATAGGCCTTTTAATTGTTTTAACAATTTCAATGCGTTTAAAAGAAACTTTGCCAATTGAAAATAGAACGCCAAGTTCAATTGGTCATTCCATTCGCACGATGGGCAGTTTATTACAAGACCGTTCTTTTATTGGGTATGCCTTAATTGTCGGACTGGTCCACGGAGGAAGCTTTGCTTATGTATCAGGCACTCCATTTGTCTATCAAGGGATCTACCATGTTTCTCCGCAAGTTTTTAGCATTTTGTTTGGCATTAACGGCTTAGCCATTGTGACTGGAAGCTTTATTATTGGGCGCTTTAGCGGAATTCTTCATGAAAGAAGCCTGCTTCGCATTGCCGTGATTACGGCTGTAAGTGCTACTAGCGTACTTCTTATCATGACCATGCTTAAAGGGCCGCTGGCTACGATTGTTATTCCCATTTTTATTTACATGATCTCTATAGGAATGACGATCACAGGCTCGGTGACATTGGCAATGAAAAATCAAGGACATAGAGCAGGAAGTGCGAGTGCCGTGTTAGGCATGCTTCCACTAACTTTAGGATCAATTGTTTCTCCTTTAGTGGGTATTAACGAAACCACAGCGATTCCGATGGCTGCTATTTTATTTAGTACGGCGCTTTTAGGTTTTGTAGCTTTCTTTACGTTAACTAAAAACAAGAAAGAAACAGAAAAGTGCGAAGTTAATGAGTTTAAAACGGAGGTTTCTCCGTAATCACTTTTTTGATTGTTTGAAAGCACCACTCCTTTGTGAAAATGAGTGGTGCAAATTTATTCAAGTATTGGATAATATATGCCAATCTTAGAGCATGAGCGAAAGGAGTGGATAATAATGAGTAAAGTAATTCCTGAAATAACCCTTAATGACGGGGTAACCTAGCCTGCTATAGGTTTTGGTACATATAAGCTTAACGGAAATGAAGGAGTCAACGCTATAACGAGTGCGATTGATGATGAATAGCCCACAATTTAAAGGGAATATCCTCATATCCTCATATCGCCAATAAGCCACTCCTGTTGGGCTATTCTTAGCCTCATGGTCTAAGCTTACCTTCGCCAGTAAGAGATTAGGGCCTATGCCTGCCGTAGCTGTCAGGCGTGTCTTATGATAAATTTCGTCGATAATATTGTGGGCTAATTCTTCTGGTGTACAAGCGAATAGATGCAACGAAGCTGTCGCATCAATAAACAGCTCATCAATACTATAGGCATGAAAATCCTCAGGAGCCACATACTGTAACACCAAGCTCGAAATATAGGTCGAAGCTTTGATATACCTCTCCATGGATGGATTCACCACATGGATATCTTTCCTTTTAGGAATGTCGAAAAGACGACTTCCTGTTTTAACCCCTTCTTTCTTTAATAAGGGTGTGGCAGCTAATACAACGGAGCCCGACCGTTTGATATCTCCGACCACCGCAAGCTTTGTTTTCAACGGATTTAATCCTCTTATGACAGAAGAAACTGAAGCATAGAACGCCTTCATGTCGATACATATAATGATTCTGTTTGGTAACTGCTCATCCTCCATTGAAAATACTCCTAAAATAAAAACTTTACATTTTTCCTAACTATTGCTATCACTTGCGTAGAATTTATTGTTACATTAACAGAAGTAACTACTACATAACGTAATGGTAAGAGTTCAAAAAGACTGAACCCTAAAGGGGGATAAATGTTGAAAAAAGAATATTTTGTGCAATATTCAGACCAAAGTATAATTGATAGTTTTGACTTTCCAGAAGATAAATTTGTATCTATTACTGTAGGGATTAGGGACATTAATCATGATCTGATCATCTCTTTAGTTCGAAAAATGTTTGGTTTACCTGTTTTTTTTGTTTTAGACTCAATGCTCTCTGGACATGAAAAAGAAACATTGATTAAAAATAAAACTCCTTTTTATGAG
>NZ_JBFULJ010000148.1:0-8795 GCF_056400385.1 Priestia sp. P5_B4 | reverse complement strand
GAACAAGCGGCTAAAGAGGCAGCCAAGAAAGCAGCTGAGCAAGCTCAAAAAGCAGCGGCTGCACCAGCTGAAAAAGCCGATTCATCTTCTGCTAAGGCAGAAGCACCAAAAGCAAGCAGCAATGATGTGGCACCTACAAGCGCTCCAGCTCCAAAAGCTAGCAATGTTGTAACAGTAGGAAACCGCTGGATTGGAAACTCTGCTTACGTATTTGGCGGTGGACGCAGCCAGTCTGATATTAGCCACGGCTTATTTGACTGCTCGTCATTCGTACACTGGGCATATTCTCAAGTTGGCGTTAACCTTGGACCTCTTGGATCTGTAAGTACAGAAACGTTAAAGCATGCTGGAACACAAGTGTCTTCTAGTCAAATGCAGCCTGGCGATCTTGTTTTCTTCGATACATATAAAAAAGACGGCCACGTTGGCATTTATGTAGGAGGCGGCAAGTTCATCGGTGCTCAAAGCTCAACAGGTGTTGCAATTGCAAACATGAGCAGCGGCTACTGGAAACAAAAATTCAACGGACGCGTAGTTCGTATTTAATAGGGTATAGTAAAAAGAAAACATCCCATCTGGATGTTTTCTTTTTATATTGTAAGGAGCGTATGACTATGAATTCTATTTTTGATCATATACAACCTAACTTAGATATTTTATTTGTCGGTTTTAATCCAAGCATCCGTTCAGGTGAAACGGGTCATCATTTTGCGAATCCAACCAATCGCTTCTGGACGATTCTTCACAAAGCGGGTTTGACAGATCGTAAATATCATCCGGAGGAAGATCACTCGCTGCTCCAGCTAGGGTACGGTTTAACAAATATTGTAGAGCGTCCTACAAAGGCAGCTGATGAGATTACAAAAGAAGAATATGCAGAAGGCAGAGAAATCTTAAAGGAAAAAATAGCTACATATACGCCTAAAGTCGTTTGTTTTGTTGGAAAAGGTGTCTATCAGCAGTACAGCGGACGCAAGCAAGTAAAGTGGGGTAAACAAGAGAAATCGATGGTATCAGGAATAATGGACTTTGTTGCCCCGTCTTCAAGCGGGCTCGTTCGAATGAAAGTAGATGAAGTAGTCGCCATTTATGCAGAGCTTCCGACGTTGCTGCGTACATTAAAATAGAGAAAGCCCTAGGGCTTTCTCTATTTTGTAAACGAAATATCAATTTGAATAATTTCTGATCGGCTCCCGATTCGAAGCGGAGGACCCCAAAAGCCAAATCCTGAAGAGACAATGGTATGCAGTTGGTTATTTTGCTTGTAGCCCCAATCAATTTCAAATAACCGCTTTGTGATCAAATGATTAGGTGCCATTTGTCCTCTGTGAGTATGGCCGCATAGCAGCAAATCCACGCCTGCTTGTTCCGCTTCTTTTAAGGAAAGCGGCTGATGATCCATTGCAATGACAGGAAGAGAACGATCCGTTTCACTCGCTAAATCGAAAAAGCTGTCTCGGTTTTTGTCCGTCTTGTCTTTTCTGCCTATTAAATACAAGCTATCACCTATGTTTAACACTTCATCCATTAAAATAGGGATGTTCATTTCTTTCATTCTTTCCACAAACTGAGGGATCTTCCCGCCGTAATACTCATGGTTTCCCAAAATTCCATACGTGCCTAAAGGCGCTTTGAGCTGCTTCATCATAGAATCCATTTCTTTCTTAAAGAATACATGGGGATCATCGTCAATAATATCTCCAGGAAGTAAAATAAGATCCGGCTGTATCTTTTGTACATGAGTGAGTTAGCATTTTGACGGCTAAATTACTTATAGGAAGCAAAAGAACCGAATATTGAATAAATCCTAACCAGTACGATCCCACAATTTTAAATATGCTCACTTGTTGAAACGCACGACTGATGATAAAGGAATAAGCAAAAAAGACAACGATCACTGTAAGAATCCATTTGTTTTCCACTTCAAACATTGTGTGAAACCACATCCAAGCGTTCCATCCGATGTACAGAACGAATAAATTATATAAAATAACAACTAAAATAGACCTTACTAACACACTTACTTTCATACGCTAACCTCTTTTCTTTCATCCGTAATTCCACTATAGCTCATTTTTATTGCTTCAACAAAATTTTATCTCTTCTTCTTATCAATAAAATTTTTGCTTGTCACACAAACGAAAAAACACACCTATAAAACAAGGTGTGTTTTTTGTATTAATGATGGTGATGCGCGTGGTGAAGGCTGCTAATCACAAATTCAGGCTCTGGAACGTGGAAATATTGAATCCATACGCCTTCTAAAAATTTCTCGCGTTTATCTAAAACGATATCGATATCTTTATCTGTTTTTACGATTTCATCATGTTCAGTCGGCGTATCGAATTTCCAATCATAATGCGCGTGATCACCGTGGTCGATAGTTACATATACACGAATCATTTTTCCTTGACCTTCTGGGCTAGCCAATGCATTTTTTAACACTTTTGCTGCGTTTCGATTAATTTTTACTTCCATTTTGAAAACTCCATTCTGTAACTTGGTATGTAACGTATTTTCGCAAACTTAAACGAAAAAGAGAAATTTTTTGCCTGACGCTCCGGATAGAGTTGCTTCATTCCAACGCAATACGCTACACTACACCATATTGAATGAAAAAGGAGCGTATCATAAATGAAGATTGTTATTTTAGGTGACACTCATATTCCAAAAAGAGCGAAACATTTTCCGAAAAGACTCTTAGCCGAACTGAAAACAGCTGATGCTATTATTCATACGGGAGATTTTCAAACGATAGATGTCTACAATGACCTGCGTGTGTTTGCTCCTGTACATGGGGTGGTTGGAAATGTAGACAGTGAAGAGCTTCAGCAAGTACTACCATCTTCAGTACTTCTTCCGTTTAACGACGTTACGATTGGCGTAACCCACGGTCATGGCAAAGGAAAAACGACTGAAAAACGTGCGCTTTTGGCATTTGAACATGAACAAGTTGACGCAGTAATTTTTGGCCATTCTCATATTCCTACTCATAAACAAATTGGTGATATTACGTTGTTTAATCCAGGTTCCGCTACTGACAAGCGGCGTGAAAAGCAATTTTCGTTTGGACTTCTGTACATACAAAAAAACACGCTGCGTTTTGAACATATTTTTTATGATTCTAAATGCTAAAACAAGAGAGGACTCTTGTTTTAGCATTTTTACGTTGTATGGTCTAAATGAGCAATATATTCGTGAAGCTTATTTTCTTCGTAATCATTTAAGTCATGCATGGGAATAACCTGCTGAGTTTGAGGATCCGTTCCTCTTACTTCCGCAATTTTTACTCCTTCTTTATAGATATTAAAAATATCTTTTTCTTCCCCGCGCTGAACCTTTTCTGTTTCAAACATTGAAAAAGACTTGCTGTTTTTACTTTCTTCCACTAAAATCACCTACTTTTTTTATCGTACTCTTATCTTTTCACATCCATTGTTAATTATGTATACACTCGATGACTAAAGGAATATGAAGTCTTGCCGATAGAAAGAAAGTGCAAGATCACTTTTAACTACGGAGAGAGAGGCTACATAGCATGGAGAGAGTAAGAAAAAAAAGATCCCTTAATAACTTTAAGACAAAGCTGGTGCTAGCATTTGCAGCGATCTTATTGGTGCCATCTGTTACGATAGGTCTATCAGCTTACATAACGGCGAAACATGAAATTGAAAACCAAATTATTAACACAGCACAGCAAAATGTACAGTCCATTAATTCAGTGATTGACGATACCATTGGACCAAAAATTCATGATGTAGAGTTTTTTGCATCAGTGGTAAACAACGAGCGCTACAATGAAAAAGATATGGCTACTTTAAGCAAAGATTTTAACTTATATGCTTCGCTTCATCCAGAAGCCGTCAGTATTTTTACAGGAAATCAGCAGGGGAAGTTTATTCAATCGCCTAAAAAAGTGCTACAAGCAGGCTATGATCCCAGAAAACGAGATTGGTACAAGCTAGCCATGCAAAACAAAGGAAAAACAGTTGTCACTGAACCTTATCCATCAGCCTCTACAGGTCAGACCGTTATTACTGTAGCGAAAACAACGGCGGATGGCACAGGGGTTATTGCTTTGAATCTAGATATTAGCCGCATTAATAAAGCTGTCAGCAAAGTAAAAATCGGAGAAAAAGGATATCCATTTCTTTTAGATGGAGAAAGAAAATATATTGTTCACCCTACGGAAAAAGCGGGTACAAAAGCGACAGATTCTCTTTTTGACAAGCTTTATGCAAAGAGCTCTGGATCTTTTGAATATACCTTTAACGGGGATGAAAAAAAGATGGTCTTTACGACAAATAAAACAACAAGCTGGAAAGTTGCAGGCACTATGTATTCATCAGAAGTTAGTGAAGCTGCACAGCCTATCTTTTACAAAACACTATTTATCATAGTAGCTTGTCTGATAATCGGGAGTCTTACCATTTTTGTGGTGTTGCAATCAATTATTAAACCGCTCAAACAGCTTAAGAATCAGGCTCTGAGCGTTAGTGAAGGAGATCTGACAACAGCGATTACCGTCAATTCAAAGGATGAAATCGGCGAGTTAGGGTATGCTTTTAGTCAGATGCAAAACAATCTTCGCACATTAATTCAAAATGTTGAAATGAGTGCAGAGCAAGTGGCTGCTTCTTCAGAAGAGCTAACGGCCAGCTCACAGCAAACGAGCGCTGCGACTGAACAAGTATCAGTTGCGATACAAGAAGTGGCTTCTAGCGCGGAAAAACAGACGGCTGTTATTGACCAAAATGCAGCTTCTTTAGATGAGATTGTACAAGGAGTTTCTACTATTGCTCAGCGTACAGAAGCTGTTTCTCAGCTATCAAATCACACAACGTCTGAAGCTGTAGAAGGCGAAAAAGCCGTGAGAGAAACGGTCGAACAAATGGAATCCATTTCTCAATCCGTTGAGCTATCTAATACAACGATTCGTACTTTGTTTCAACGTTCAAAAGAAGTTGGAACCATTTTAGAAGTAATCAGCGGTATTGCTGCTCAAACAAATTTACTAGCCTTAAATGCTGCAATCGAAGCGGCACGAGCTGGAGAACATGGAAAAGGATTTTCCGTTGTAGCAGCGGAAGTGAGAAAGTTGGCAGAACAATCACAAGTGTCCGCGTCTCAAATTTCTGAGCTTATTCAAGCTATTCAACAAGATACTCAGGAATCTGTACATACAATGGAGCAAGTTACAAACAAAGTTGAAGAAGGACGAACAATTTCACAAACGGCTATTCAAAAATTTGAACAAATTCTAAGCAGCATGAATGAAACGACTCCGCAAGTAGAAGAAGTGGCTGCGACTGCTCAGCAAATTTCAGCAGCGGTTGAAGAAGTGGCTCGTACAGCAGGTGAAATGGCGATCCTTGCTAAAGGAAATGCAGCTACATCTGAAGAAGTGGCCGCATCAACTGAAGAACAGCTGGCTTCAATGGAGGAAATTGCTGTTTCCGCACAATCTCTGTCTCAAATGGCAGAACAATTAACAGCGCTCATTAGCAAATTTAATTTGTAAACTTTCGTCAAATCGTCATAGACCTCTTTTATATTGGAAAAAGTAGAACATACACACATGAAAGAGGTGACAGTATGATGGAGCAAACAAAAATGACCTTTGAGCCAGCTTCAATTAACGATGATATGCATGCGAAGCTGAAACAGCTAGAAGAGCAGTTTCAACAAACGTTAGGAAAAAGAGTAGCTTTAGTTGCATACGAAGCTGAAAAATAAAGAAACAAAAAAAGAAAAGACACTAGGTCTTTTCTTTTTTTGTTTCAATAAGGTTAACATACATTAAATTACAAGTTTTTTTCATATACTTTCTCAAAACGAATTATAATATAGTGTAAAATTACACTTTTGTAGTGTTATTTCACTTTTAATATGGTATAATTTCACAGGAATAAAGAAAGGAGCTTACAGTYTGTGATGAAGAAAAACGTGTTGTTAGGAACTTTTTTATCTTTTTATCTAGTAGGTTCATATGCCTCCTATCATATTTATAAACAGCAGCAAAGCCGTCCTGTAACGAAAGATGTTGCTCGGCTTCTTCCTACAAAAGTCAAAGAAATAAAGCACGAAACAACTGAAAAACAGCTGAAAGATTGGGTGAAAACCGCTTCACAGCATCATGAAAAAATAGCGATTTCAGGCATGCAGCACAGTCAAGGAGGGCAGACGTATTATCCGAATGCTATTTTACTTGATATGAAGCAGTACAATAAAATTGTAGATTACAAGCCACGTCAAAAAGAAATTACGGTTCAAAGCGGGACAACGTGGAATGATATTCAGCAATATATACATAAAGACGGCCTTGCTCTTCAGGTTATRCAATCACAAAATATTTTTACCGTTGGAGGCTCTATTAGCGTGAACGTACACGGCAGAGATATTCGATACGGTTCTTTAATGGATACGGTAAAATCTATGCGTCTCCTGCAGGCCGACGGGTCTATTATCGAAATTAGCCGGACAAAACACCCTGAGCTGTTTTCTTTAGTAAACGGAGGCTACGGGTTATTTGGAGTCATTTTAGATGTGACGCTTCGTTTGACGGACGATGAATGGTACGAAGATGAAATTATCCGCTTAGATTATAGACAGTATACAGCGTATTTTAAAAACTACGTACAGCATAACCCTGACGTTCGTATGCATATGGCGCGTATTTCTGTTTCTCCTAATCAATTACTAACAGATATGTACGTCACAAACTATCGCTTATCTTCTCAAAATACTTCTACTGTAAAAGAACCGCTCAAAACAGAAAAAATAGTGGCACTTCCTAAATTTATGCTAGGACTGTCTCGGTACAGTGACTGGGGAAAAGATATGCTGTGGGAAACACAAAAGGCTTATTTTTTAAGACAAAATGRACGGCTTGAAACAAGAAATAATGTTATGCGTTCTGAAAGTGATTTTATGGAATACGAAAGTGCTAGCCGGACGGAAGTTTTACAAGAATACTTCGTTCCGGTTGATGAATTTGCTTCTTACATCGATGATTTACGGGAAGTGTTAGCAACAGAGAAATTAAATTTACTGAACATTACTGTTCGCTATGTAGAAAAAGACAATAAAGCCGTCATGTCTTATGCAAAAGACGACATGTTTGCTCTCGTTTTCCTCATTAACCAGAAAAAAGACCATCAAGGCATGGCTGATACACAAAGAGTTGTCAGAAAAATGGTGGATGTAACGCTGCAGCACCAGGGAAGCTATTACTTGCCTTACTACGGCTACCCAAGCAAGAAGCAATTAGAAGAGGCTTACCCTCATACAACCGCCTTTTTTAATTTAAAAAGAAAATATGATTCAAAGGAAACGTTCGTTAATTTATTTTATAAGGAGTATGGAAAATGACGTACAAACAACTCTTACACTCACAAAGCCTGATGATTACTGCAAGCAGTATTGTTTTTCCTTTTTACCTTTTACTGCTTCGAAATCTTGGCGATAGTTATTCACAATTTGGCTTAGCTTACGGAATTTTTGCTTTAACCGCAGCCTTGAGTCACCCTTTAATCGGTTCATGGAGTGACAGAGTAGGAGAAAAGCGCTTGCTCATTTTATATACGTTTGGGATGGCGGTTGTTATGCTTGTAATTCCCGTTCTATCAACTATTACGCAGGTGTATATCATTCAAGTTATAATGGGGCTACTTGGAGCTCTTCAAAAAACAGCAGAAAAAATAGCGTTATCTAGGCAGACAGATCGTGCTCATACAGGAAAACAAGTAGGACACTATCATTTATGGACCTCTATATGGGCAGCTTTAGCGGTGATTGCAACAGGGTATATCATTGATTTCCTTACAATCGGCAGCCTTTTTTACATCACTTCGTTTATGTATGTAGCGGCAGGGGTATTAATATGGCAAAAACCAAAAACAGTCGAGCTTGAACGCCACCATTCGCTGTAAAAGCATATTATAAAAAATTTATGTTCTCCCGATATAAGTACTGAAAGGAGAAACGTTTATGCAAGGTATAAGTATATCAGGGCAAGATGCATGGTCTTCTATTATAGTATCGTTCGCTATTTTCATCATTATATGGGGTCTGATTCCAGGCTTAACTATAAAGTATGTATGTAAAAGTCAAACACTAGGTATAGCAAGTTTTTTTGTTGGTATTGCCTATGGGGTTAAAGCAGGTCATTTCCTTATTTAAATACGATTTGGTGTAAGTAAGGAAGCTTGGACCGCTATTAGCTAAGTGGGAATCCCTTTTGTTTCCTGTTATTTTTTTAGAGCAATTCTCCATAATAACAGTTAAAGAGGTGAATCCGATGACAGATAACAATGTTGGGTTTGGAGTTAGCGGAGGCGAAGAGACGAGAAAAAAATCTACTGTTTCTAGTGAAGCTCCTATATCTAGTGATGTACAACAAAATCAGAAACAAGATAACTACGAAAAGCTTAGCCACCAACTAAATTCATTATCTGATGATGAATTTAGAGCAGATCGTGATGAAGATTAAGGGTTTCCTATCAAAAAAGAATATTTAAATTAAATAAAGTATTATGAAAGTAAACTAATTGGATTCCATGGCTTTAACATGATAGCATTAACTACTGGTACAAACATACCACTTGACTATTTTGACATGCTATTTTGTCAAAGTTCTTAGTTATTTCTTTGATAACTGAGAATCCATTTGTAACCTTTAAGTAGAGATATAAAGGTAATCCTTCACTTTAATAAGTGAAGGATTTTTTTATCATTTCGTAATGGTTTTGCGATGATTTGGATTAACGGGGATAAAACAGATACATTGTATACAA
>NZ_JBFULJ010000147.1:0-7086 GCF_056400385.1 Priestia sp. P5_B4 | reverse complement strand
ACCTCATCAGCGTTTGGAGAGAAGGTTTGCTTTTATTTGTCCTGGAAAGAACACTAAGCAGAACCTTAGTGTTCTTTTTTGTGTTTTTTTTCTGAGATGGGGAATGATGAGAGTAAACTAATATCAGTAATGGCAAAGGTTTCAGGAGGATTTTAGATGAGTTATTCATCCATCAAACGTTTATTAATTGGGAGGCCACTTAAATCAAAGGAGCTAGGTGAACAAAAGTTAAATAAGGTCAAAGCCTTAGCTATTCTTTCATCCGATGCACTTTCATCCGTGGCGTACGGCCCAGAACAAGTCTTAATTGTGCTTGCTACCATTGGAATGATCGCATTTTGGTATTCAATACCCATAGGTATTGGTGTACTTATCCTTTTAACAGCACTTATTCTTTCTTATCGCCAAATTATTTATGCCTATCCAGAAGGTGGTGGCGCTTATGTTGTATCTAAACATAACCTCGGAGAGAATGCAGGGCTTATTGCCGGAGGATCTCTATTAGTAGACTATATTTTAACCGTATCTGTAAGTATTTCATCTGGAACAGATGCGTTAACATCTGCTTTTCCTGTTCTTCATGACTATAGAGTCATTATCGCTTGCTTATTGGTTATTTTTATTATGGTTTTGAATTTAAGAGGGGTAACAGAATCTGCTTCAGCATTAGCGTATCCCGTTTATTTGTTTGTGGTTGCATTGGTTCTATTAATAGGGATAGGAATATGGAAAGTAGCGACTGGTCAGGTCTCTCCTGATGTTCATCCTGCTATTGGAACTGCAGTGCCAGGAATCAGCTTATTTTTACTACTACGCGCTTTTTCATCAGGGTGTTCAGCCCTTACAGGCGTAGAAGCTATTTCAAATGCTGTAACAAACTTTAGACAACCGGCTGCAAGAAATGCAGTACGTACGCTTGTTGCAATGGGCATTATTTTAGCTATTTTATTTTCAGGTGTCATGTTCTTGGCTTATTGGTTTGGAATTGTACCTAAAGCAGAGGAGACAGTTGTTTCGCAGCTTGCTTCCCAAGTATTTGGACGAAATGGTTTCTATTATTTTGTTCAAGGTACGACGGCTTTAATTCTAGTGTTGGCTGCCAATACAGGCTTTTCAGCCTTTCCTTTACTGGCTGTTAATTTAGCTGTAGATAAGTATATTCCTCGTATGTTTACGATACGTGGTGATCGTTTGGGCTATTCAAATGGAATTGTCACACTTGGAATTGCCTCTATTGCGCTCATCATAGCGTTTCAAGGTAATACAGAAAGGTTAATTCCTTTATATGCGGTTGGAGTATTTATTCCATTTACGCTATCTCAGACGGGTATGATTGTAAAATGGCTAAGAGAAAAGCCAGCTGGCTGGCAAGGGAAATTAGTGACCAATTTTATAGGAGCTTTTATTAGCTTCACTGTACTGATTATTTTCTTTACAACAAAATTCTCACAAGTGTGGGCTGTTTTAATCTTCTTACCTCTTATCGTCTATCTATTCCACCGTATTAAGAACCATTATGTAGAGGTAGGAAAACAACTTCGTATCAAGCCAGGAGATAAAGAAGTATTAGCATTAGAAGGAAATGTAGTTATTATACCAGTTGCAGGTTTAACAAGGGCTGTGGAGAATTCAATTAACTATGCAAAAATTATTGGAGACACAGTGATTGCAGTCCATGTGGCATTTGACCGTGAAAGTGAAAAGAGAATGGAAGAGATATGGAACGAACGATATCCTGATATACGCTTAGTTACATTCTACTCACAATATCGAAGCTTAGTTGGACCTCTTTTACGCTTTATTGATCGTGTAGAGGAGCGAGCAGATGATAGCCATATGGCTGTCACCGTTTTGATTCCGCAATTTATCACAAGAAAAAGCTGGCATAACGCGTTGCATAACCAATCAAGCTTATTACTAAGGGCACACCTTCTTTATCGAAAAAATGTCATTGTGACAACATTACCTTACAAATTTGAGAAATAAAATAAATAAACAAGCCCATTGACTTAATATGTCAATGGGCTTTATCTTTCCTATATGAAATGTTAGCCTAACTAACACGTTTTTTAATTTTTGATTCAGGTTTGATTAGTAGAGAAGATAAAAACTCATAAATAATTGCGAATACCAAGGGCTGTATACTCTCCTTCAGTTTGTATTTCATTTAGCTCGGATGTAACATGAAAACAAAGGTTTAAAAATGATTTTTATTACATTAATCAATTGAGAAGATTGCATAGTAACATCATACAAATAGATTATAATAAAAAAAGGGTCTTTCACATAGTCCTATTTTTAAAAAGTTAGTAAAATTTTTTTCCTCTATTCAAAATGTCTTTGATCTTAATTGTAACTAGTTATAGTTTAGTATAGTTTCGTTCAAAATAATGTAATTGCTTTCCTGTTCATAACGTTATAAGTTTACAAATAAAAAGCCCTTATCATAGTAGAAATAAGGCTTTTTAGCATGGGATTTGCGATAAAAAACATTATGGTAACTAGATTTGTAGATTATAAATATGAGATAATACGGTAGATTTTATAGATAAAGGAGATAAATTTAGATGACAAAAGCGATAAACCTTTGGTCATTCGTTTTCTCATTGCTATGTGTCTGTCTAACTTTCATAACTTTTGCTCATCCATCATTATTAAGATTAAATTTTTATGTAGCAATTGTTGTATTTTTAGTTGGTATTATAGGTTTCTTTGGAGTACATAATTTGAAATCAGCTGTGAGAAGTGTTTTAACCATTATACTTAGTGCCGTATTAATTGTACTTACTGGATGGATTATCTTTGTTGAAAATCTTTTCTCATAATTAGTATGTGACTTAGAAATATAAAGAATATCAAAAAAGCCTTTAGTACCAATATAAAGGCTTCTTTGCTACCTAGAAGCCGTTTTATGGTAACTAGAAAGAAATATAGAAAGAAATATATAAACATATACTTTAACACCGGTATATATAGGGGTGTTAAGTATAGGAGTATCTTTTTATAATGGCCAAGTATGTGTTGAAGGTATAATCTGCGGATCGTTTATAGAAATAAGAATTACTTTCATAGCTTTGTTCGTTATATATGTAGCTTACGAAGTAATTTACAAAAAAGCGCCCTTCTTATTTAAGAAAGGCGCTTCTACAAGGTTCTTTATCCTTCAATCACAAAACCAATTTTCCCTAATTGTTCCCCTTTTTCTAATCGCACAAATGCTTCTTCATATTGATCAAGTGTATACATTCTATCAATGACTGGTTTGATGTTATGAGTTGTAATAAACTCGATCATTTCCTTGTATTCTTTCCCACTCCCCATTGTAGAACCTAGTAAATTATATTGTCCATAAAAGAAAGTTCGCAAATCAAATTGAACAACATCCCCGGCAGATGCACCAAACGTAACAATAGTGCCACCTTTTTTTAGCTGTGCAAGAGATTTGTTGAAGGTAGCTGCTCCTACGCATTCAATGACAAGATCCATCTTCTCCCCCTCAAGTGCTTTCTCCCAATCTCCATTACTATCAATTGCTTTATCTGCTCCGAGTTCAAGGGCCTTCTGCCTCTTTTCTTCAGACCGAGACGATACATATACAGTTGCTCCTGTAGCCTTTGCAAATTGCAATAGAAGAGTTGCAACYCCACTTCCAATACCAGGGATAAATACCTTCATTCCTGATTTCACTTGGCCTCTCGTAAAGAGTGCTCGGTATGCAGTGAGTGCTGCTAATGAGAGGACACCTGCTTCTTCCCAACTTAAGTGGACTGGCTTTAGAATCACATTCTCTGCCGGTATAACCACATGTTCAGCGAAAGTTCCATTGGATGGATGACCTAATATTTGAAAACTATCCGGAGGTGCCGGCGTATTCTCTTTCCAGCCAAGACCTGGATTTATTATGACTTCATCCCCTACTTGAATGTTTACAACTTCTTTCCCTACTTCGTCAACAACCCCTGCACCATCTGAACCAAGTACTAAAGTTCCCTCTGTTGGTTGATGACGATTAGTTACAAAAAGGTCACGGTGATTTGTGCCAACAGTTTTAAGTTTAACCCTTACCTCACCTGCAGCAGGATTTGGTGAATCTATATCACGTATTGAAAGTCCTTCTAAACCAAGTTTTTCTGCATGAATTAATGCTTTCATCTAAACTCACTCCTATTAAAATCTTTTTTCTTATGTGAATTCATATTTTTAGAATTTTATGATTTCTTTGACGCCCTAGTATAAGACCAATTACCAAAATTGTAAAGAATGCTTACCTTCTTGTAACTAACCCTTTTCTTTGATGGGTTTCTTCTATGTATAATATCTCATTCTAATTCTGCAATACTTATCATTATCCAATAGAAAAATCTCCTTATTGTATTTGAAAAATTGGCACTAAAACTGTGCATTATTAATTCAGGACTTTGGTTCCGGCTATAAACTCATGCGCTGCTTTACAATATTTTAAAGATTGATTTTTTGTACTTTTTGAATTAGCCGAGATACTGTTTGAGCCTTTTTAATCCTATTTTTAACTCATCTAATGAACGTGTAGAAGAAAGCGCAATACGCACATACTTGTTGGACGTGGTCGGTCCACTGAGAAAACGGTCAGAATGAAAAACTCGAATCCCATGTTTCTTCAAATCTGCTTCCAACTGTAATGCATTACTATGCTCTGCAATAGAAAGCCAACGATAAAAACTAAGAGGGTGTCCATTTAGCTCCTTTTGAGGAAAATATTCCGAATAAATATCATTTGCTGACTGTGCAAGTTGTTGCTTCTGGGAAACAATTTCATGAGCCTTTCCTGATAAGATAAGCTCTGTGATAACCTCCGCATCTAAAGAGGAGGTTTTTACATTAATATTAAAAATAGCCTGTAAAATTTTCTTACGGAATGCATCTCCATAGACCATATAGGCGACTCGTAACCCTGAGCATATTGACTTAGAAGTACCGCAAATATAAACGCTTTGTTCTGGAAGTAAATTGAACATTGGCTGCTGATAATCAGAAATAATACCTGCCGTTAAAAATGCATGAATATCATCCTCAATCAAGATTAAACGATGCTTACGAATGACCGTCGCTAATTCTTGCTTTCGAAAATCTGACATCATAACTGTGGTAGGATTACAGCAAGATGGCATAAGAAAGATGCCATGAATATTTAGTTGAGTACACTGCTTTTCAAGTTCGTCTGGCAGCATTCCAAACTGGTCTCCAGGAATGGGCACTAACTGAATATGAAGCATTTTTGCCAATTCAATAAAATTCGAATAAGTGTATAAGTCAGTGGCGATTCGATTACCAGGCTCAAACAGCGCGGTCAATGTAATTGTTAACGCATTTTGCGCGCCAGAAACAATTGATATATGATCTTGGTCTGCTTGAATACCAAAAGATTTCATACAGTTTAGTCCTGCAGTCTTTTGATGTGGAATACCGGTTGGATCATTATAATTGAGTAACTTCTCTAAGTAATTTTTGCTCACAACCTTTTGGATCTCCTCTGCTACAATCCAATTAGACTGCTCAAATGAAGCTACCAAACCAAAATCGATACAGTTTGTGATTTTACCTCTAGAAATGGTAATAGAACGAGCAGCATTAGGAGCAACAAACGTTCCTTTTCCAGTAACAGCGTATATTAATCCCTTTACCTCACATGCTTTATAAGCGCGAGTAATAGTAGTAAAATTTAAGTCGAGAAAATCTGCTAATTCCCTTTGTGGAGGTAGCTTTGTTCTCGGTGCTAAAAAGCCATTTATAATATCTTGTTCAAGTAATGCCRCAATAGATTCGTAAAAAGGACGCTTTAAAGCTTTTTTGTCGGGTTTCCACGACATGGGATAATTATCGAATGAGTTTACTGGCATAGTCCACCTCTATTGTCTATATATATTCCAAACAATCCTATCATGTAATGTATGGAGTTCTCCTCACAATATTTTATCTTCTAGAAAACATTCCTCCAACACATTGTGACTGGTATAAGAAGTAGTACCAGCCATAAAAGCTTGTTATTTCATCATAATATAGAATCTGGGCAGTTATATAAAGAGAATTGTAATACATACAATTCTCTTATTTTTTGTATGGTTTGCGTGTGTTAAATTGAAATAAATTTAGTTAATTAAGGTGTGAGTTACATGAAAGCAAAAAATGAGAAATGGAATGCATGCCGTGCTGCTTTTCCTTATACATTTCCTATTTTGACAGGGTTTATATTTTTGGGAATTGCTTATGGAATCTACATGCATTCATTGGGTTTTAGTGCTATTTATCCAATCCTAATGAGCTTTACAATATTTGCAGGATCCATGGAGTTTATTGCAGCCAATTTATTACTTGTGCCATTTAATCCAGTTAATGCCCTTTTTTTAACGTTAATGGTAAACGCTCGACACTTGTTTTACGGTATCTCCATGTTAGATACGTATAAAGGAACTGGAAAGAAAAAGTTTTATTTAATTTATGGACTGTGTGATGAGTCTTTTTCAATCAATTGCACGGTTAATATTCCAAAAAACGTGGACAAAGGCTGGTTTATGTTTTTTGTGACATTCCTTAATCATTGTTATTGGTTTATAGGAGCAGCAATTGGTGGGATTTTTGGCTCTCTTGTCAAGTTCAACACAGAGGGACTAGAGTTTGTCATGACGGCTCTCTTTGTTGTCATCTTCATTGAACAGTGGAGAAAAAAAAAAAAGCACCATAGTGCTCTCGTTGGCCTTGGGCTTTCAACTGTCAGTCTTATTATTTTTGGTAGAAACCATTTTATTATTCCAGCTATGATTATGATTCTGACGATACTAACCTTTTTGAGAAAGCCATTAGAGAAAGTGGAAGTGACAGCATGACGATGAGTTTAACGCAGCAGATTATTACAGTTGCTATGGTTGTCTTAGGCACAATGTTTACAAGGTTTCTGCCGTTCATTGTTTTTCCAGCGAATAAACCCACACCAAAGTATGTTCAGTATCTAGGGAAAGTGCTACCCTCGGCAGTATTAGGGCTATTAATCATTTATTGCTTTAAAGATGTGAGCTTACTATCTGGCAGCCACGGTATCCCAGAGCTTATGGG
>NZ_JBFULJ010000146.1:0-7101 GCF_056400385.1 Priestia sp. P5_B4 | reverse complement strand
ATTTAAAAAGGTGGCTGTATAAAGAAAAACAGCTCTTAAAAAGGCTCTATAGACACTAACAGCAGCATTTTTACATAATAAATAAAAAAAGTTTTTAAAAAATCCTTGCGTTGAAGCTGACTTTAGGAGATAAGCTATTACTGTACCAGTTAACACAGCGAAAAACAGCGGGTCATCGACTTGCTTTCTTATTAAAGGTAGAAATCAGTTAAAACAGAAAGGATGAATTTTTATTATGTCTAATATAAAAGGTAAAGTTGTCATTATTACAGGTGCTTCTAGCGGAATCGGAGAAGCAACAGCAAAAGAGCTTTCAGCAAAAGGAGCAAAGCTTGTTTTAGCGGCTCGCCGTGAAGATCGTTTAAAAGCACTACAAGAAGATATTAAAGAAAACGGCGGAGAAGCGATCTATAAAGTAGTGGACGTGACGTCTCACGACCAAATGCAGGAGCTAGCACAATATGCACTTTCAGAATTTGGCCGCATCGATGTGCTTGTGAACAACGCTGGTCTTATGCCATTATCTCTTCTACGCAATCAAAAAGTAGATGAGTGGAACACAATGATCGATGTGAACATTAAAGGGGTTCTTTACGGAATTTCAGCAGTTCTTCCAGCGATGAGAGAACAAAAAGACGGACACGTGATTAACTTGTCTTCAGTAGCAGGTCACGCAGTAGGTGCTGGAAGTGCGGTATACAGCGCAACAAAATTTGCGGTTAAAGCGATCACAGAAGGTCTTCGTCTAGAAGAATCAGCTGGCGGAAGCAACATTCGCGCAACGAATATTTCTCCAGGAGCGATCGCAACAGAATTAAAAGAAACAATCACGGATACAGATTTAAAATCAGGTATTGATGAATTTTATAAAGGTGCCATCGAAGTGGAAAGCATCGCACGCGCGATTGCGTTTGCCATCGAAGAGCCAGCAGGTGTGGCAGTAAACGAAATGATTATTCGTCCTGTACATCAAGAATGGTAATGTGAGGACCTTGTTAACTCAAAAGCTGTCCGGAGAGTGACATTACTCTTTGGACAGCTTTTTCTATTTGTACCATTGATATGCACATGAAAATAGGAGTGAAACTACATGTCTTATACAATGAGAGACATGCAAGAAAAAACGGGGCTGTCTGCGCCTACTCTGCGATACTACGAAAAGGAAGGCATTTTACCATTTGTGGAACGAAATGAACATGATCACCGTCTATACAATGACCAGAATATCGAGTGGGTCAAGTTTATTTTAGCCTTACGTGCAACAGGGATGCCGCTTGTCGAGATTAAACAGTATGTAGAATCATATAAAAAAGGAGAAAGTACCATCAGCGAACGTAGAAACATGATGCTTCAGCATAAAAAGAAAGTGGAAGCAGACATGTCGCAAACCTACCTGCATCTAGAACGAATTAATTATAAACTTGCGCTGTACGATACGTTGGAAGCTGGTTTAAACAATAAACAAATAAAAATTTAAATGCTGATAACAGAGAATCCTGTTCATACACAAACTATACAGGTGTTAAAAACTGCGAAACAAACAAAACAAGATAACTGCACAGTTATCTTGTTTTGTTTGTTCTATTCTAGTATGTACTGCTTAAATAAAGAGCTACATCGCGAATTGCTTTATCAGTTGCACTTTCTATTAACTCTCTGTCCTTTGTATACGAATAAAGAGTATCGCCGTGAAGAAGGTGGTCTGATAAATTTAATAAGCCGACAGCCCGCTTGTTGAATTTATGAGCAATGGCCAAAGTGGTAGCTGTCTCCATATCCACACCGAGAAAACCTGCAAGCGACCATTCCTTTACCATGTCAAGTGTCTCGATCAGCATGGCACCCATACTGACCACGTGTCCTTTTATATAGCTGTAACCTTTTTGTTCACAATATCTACAGGCGGCTTCCACTAACTCTTGGTCAGCTTCTACAAGCGTTTTTTCTGGTAAATACCAGTGTGATACGCCATCTTGCATTTTTGCTGCAGATGCGATTAAGATATCCCCATATTGTATAGTAGAAGATAAACCTCCAAAATATCCCGTTTGAATAAATAAGTCGGTTCCGCTGCCGGCAAATTGATGTACGATGTTTGACGCCATCGGACTGCCGTACACATTCGCAAATCCTATGTTTCTGTTATTTAACTTACCTATTACCGTGTTCCATTTAGGCATATGAACATCAGTGGATAAGATCTMCTTCCATAAATTTATATTATCTTGAAATTCCCACTCACCATGAATAATAAATGCATTAGGCAGCTCTTTTTCTGGTAGCTTTAATACGTTTAGCCAATCTTCTTTTTCAAAATCGCCATACAGCTTCATCTTTTCCTCCTTATTTTCTCATTTAGACTAGTTAGAAAAGAATTCTTCATTACTAGCTTTCTTTCATTCCTTTAATTTTTAGAACTAACAAATATAAAAGAAATGACAGTGCTGATTTAAAAATGAAGTTATGCGTGCTTTTTTTTCTCATTTCTCGACAAATATTTAGAATTAAAAAGGAATTCAGTAATAATAAAAGAAATTTCTTACTAACGCTTATTTAAATTAGATAAAGCTGTGAGAAAAGCTCCGTTTAGTGAATGGATAAGAGGAGGGAAGGTACAGGTGTCAAATTATTTTCCCATAATTAAAACAAAAAGGCTTACCCTAAGGGAGATTGTAGCAGAAGACGCAGGCAGTATTTTAAAATACCTATCCGATAAAGAAGTAATGAAATACTACGGTCTAGAGCCTTTTACAACGGTTGAAGATGCTTCAAATGAGATTGCGTGGTATAAATCGATCTTAAACGAAAAATCTGGAATAAGATGGGGTATTACTCTTAAAGAACAAGACGACATTATTGGCAGCTGCGGGTTTCTTAATAGAGTTCATAACCATTACCGTGCAGAAATTGGATATGAGCTAAGCAAAGATTACTGGGGGAATGGGRTTGCTAATGAGGCATTGGGCGCTGTTATAAAATATGGTTTTACACATTTTAATTTGCGGAGAATTGAAGCATTAATAGAGCCTGCTAATACTGCTTCACAAAAATTAATAAAAAAGCATGGCTTTATAAAAGAAGGCTTATTAAGAAGCTATGAATTTACGTGTGGAAAATTTGATGATTTATATATGTATTCTTTATTAAAACAAGATTTTGACAGGCTTCAACCACATGAAGGGAATATCTAGACATCGTTATTAAGAATACGAATAGCATAATGACAGATAAGGGGAAAATGTATGGACCATTTTAATGTTGATATTGTTCACTATCTTCCTCAATTTGCCGAGCAAACGGTAAAAATGTGGAGAGATAGTAAAGAAAAAGCGATTGAACAAAAGGAAATGCACAGTTTTGACCGTCATGTCTATTTTTTAAATCATATATTGTCAGCACACTATAAAATTGAATTAGCGTTAATGGATGAACAAATAGTAGGAATGATTGCTTATCATGCTGACGAAATTAGCCAACTGTACGTTCATGTAGATTATCAAGGCGGAGGAATCGGACAGCTTTTACTTGAAAGAGCCAAGACAGAATCAAATGGAAAATTAATATTACGTACATTTGAACGAAATAAAAATGCCCAGAGGTTTTACGAGAAACACGGCTTCAGTATTATAAAAAGAGGATGTGAAAACGAAGAGAAACTACCCGATATTACATATGAATGGACAAACAAATGAAGCATACGTAATTTTAATAAAGGAGCGGTTAGTATGAATACGTTAGCACATGAAACATAACAACGCTGTCTACATGTCCGTGGTCCGCCTTTTACTAGTTTAGGATAGATGATTAATGCTAGCTATAAAAAGGAGGAGTTTAATATGATAACGGACAAACATTTTTTAAACGCTGTAGACAATACAAATGTTGATTTTACTGGATGGGATTTTTCTATTATTACTCGTACTGGTCGTACGGAAGTGAAGCTTTTCGTCTTATTCAAAACTCTAATGCCGCTTTAGATATGGGAACAGGAGGAGGAGAATTTTTATCTTTGTTACAGCCTTTTCCTCACGTTATGTACGCTACAGAAGGATACAAACCTAACGTTCCAATCGCTAAAAAACGTTTAGAACCGTTTGGTATCACAGTTGTTGAACGAACTGAAGACGCAGATTTACCGTTTAAAGATGATACATTCGATTTGATTTTGAACCAACACGAATCTTTTTGTGCTTCAGAAGTAAGCAGGATTTTGTCAAAGGAAGACACGTTTTTTACGCAACAAGTGGGGGGGTTAGACTGTTCACGAATCAATGAATGTATAGGGATTCCAATAAATAAAGAGTTTTGTAATTGGAACTTAAAGAAAGCAATAGAAGAGCTTAACCAAAGTTCTTTTAACATCATTTCTTGCAAAGAAGAGTTTCCTGTACAGAGATTTTATGATATCGGAGCGCTCGTCTTTTATTTAAAGGCAATTCCTTGGCAAGTTTCTAATTTTGATATCGAAACACATATCGGCGGATTGTATAACATACATCAAATTATAGAGTCTGAAGGTTTTTTCGACGTAGAACAACATCGTTTTATTATTAAAGCTGAGGCAAATAAATAGGTAATCAACCAGAGAAAGCCGATCTCTAACTGGAGACCTGCTTTCTCTGGTTTAATTATGTAATTGTTTGCTAGATAAATCTAGCTCAAAAAGAAGAGAATTTCGATCTGGATAATCATATTGAACTGTCAGATCCTTTTTGGTCACTTGTTTAAACCCAGCTTTTTTATAGAAATTATGTGATCGAGTAGCTTGAGATGGAGTATCTAAACTAATTTTAGAAAACCCGTGCTTCTGCACAAAAAGAAGTAAAGAAGCATAAAGATTTTTTCCTATTCCAAACTCTTTTCCTCTATAGTGCTTGTAGACAAAAAATTTCTTTAATATGCCTATTTCACTGGTTTTCTTTTGCAACCCAATACATCCTACTACTTCTTGCTTATCATTCAAAGCTATCCAAAAGTTACCGCCGGCATGGAGATAGTTTGACTTAATGTCTAAAATATCCGGCTGTTCTTCAACACTAATACCCACACCAGCTTCTACATTTTGTACATGCAATATTAGTTGAATAACTGTTTCTTTATACTTATCTTCATACAATAMAATCATTGATTAATAATAACCCCTTTCCTTCATTAAATGTTTCCTCCTCATTGCTCTTATTATATCTAGTACTATGGTGCAAATCTATTACGATAGTTGAGTAATAAAAATGTATCTATATGGAACGCTTGTTGTCTTGAATATGACTTTGTGAGGTATGAGATTTTGGTAATATGCAGTCTACTGCTTTTTTTGTAATGGGCATAAAAAAATTAAGCAGCACGCCGCCTAAAAACACGGTTAATAGCGTTCCGACACCAATTGGTCCGTTTAAAAGCATCGCAGCTAGTAAGAATGTGAGGTAAATCAATGTTCTTGAAAGTAATAAGTTTGTTTTAGCTAGTTTCTGTATGATTAATGTTAAGCGGTCAATTGGAATGGGTGCAAAATTTGTATGTAAATAGGCTGAGGTTCCTACACCTATAATGATTAAACCAATTCCAAAACAACATAATTTGCTGTACCACATTTCAAAGGGAGACCCATTCTGTAATAAAAAAAGCCATACATCAATACCTAGACCCGTTATGAATGCTGTTAACAGTCCCAGTACTTCCAGCTTTTGTTTGCTTAAAAGGGCATTAACACAAATTAATACACATGCAAGTACAATTTCCCAGCTTCCAACGCTAAGGCCTACGTTTAGGGATAGTCCAACTAAAAGTGCATCAAAAGGTGAAGCTCCTAGGTTGGATTGGATCGTCAAAGCAATTCCCAGAGTTAATAGTAAAATTCCTCCTACATAAACAACATATTTCACTGTAATCAGATCCTTTACTCATTATTTTTTTGTTGCAAATGCAACTATTTTAAGGTACATTAAACGTATATTATTTTTATTGTATTTGCAACAAAAATATGTGCAAAGGAGATATTTATGAGTGAAATTCTGCGTGAAATTGGGATGATAGCAAGAGCATTGGATTCGATTAGTAATATAGAATTTAAAGAGTACGACCTGACTAAGGGGCAGTATTTGTATTTAGTGCGAATATGTGAAAATCCGGGAATCATTCAAGAAAAGTTAGCTGAGATGATAAAAGTAGATCGAACAACAGCGGCTCGGGCTATAAAAAAGCTTGAAATGAATGGTTTTATTGAGAAGAAAGACGATCTCTACAATAAAAAAAATAAAAACCTTTTTCCAACTGAAAAAGGGAAGAACCTATATCCGTTTATAAAAAGAGAAAATGATTATTCGGATAAAGTGGCATTAGAAGGTTTTACCCAGGAAGAAACAGATACCATTCTTAAGCTGGTTCAAAGATTAAGAAAAAATATAGAAGCAGACTGGGAGTTTGTCAAAAAAGGAAACAAGAGAAATTATTGAGGATATAAAGGAGAGGCGCATGTCAGTGATGATGGATATAAAAAAGTGTACTCTTGAAGATGTAAATCACCTTCAACATATTAGCTGCAAAACATTTAATGAAACATTTAAAGATCAAAATTCACCTGAAAACATGAAAGCTTATTTAGAAAAAGCATTTACAGTAGAACAGTTACAAAAAGAACTATCAAATCCGTCCTCGCAATTCTTTTTTATGTATGTTAATCATGAAATTGCAGGTTATTTAAAGGTTAATACGGATGATGCTCAATCTGAAGAGATGGGGGAAGAAGCGCTTGAAATTGAAAGAATTTATATAGGTAACAGCTTTCAAAAACAAGGGCTTGGTAAACATTTATTTAATAAAGCAGTAGAGATAGCAACGATACTTAATAAAAAGAAAATTTGGTTAGGCGTATGGGAAAAAAATAAAAATGCGATTGCTTTTTATAAGAAACAGGGATTTGTTCAAACGGGATCTCACTCGTTTTATATGGGAGACGAAGAACAAATAGACTTTATTATGGTTAAAACACTTTTATAGTTTTAAAAAATAAGGATTATTCACTAATTTAACTGGTAGAGGATAATCCTTATTGCATATAGAGGTTTTATGATTTTTTTCAAAGCAAGATGCTCTTAGGGTAAGCAG
>NZ_JBFULJ010000145.1:0-7189 GCF_056400385.1 Priestia sp. P5_B4 | reverse complement strand
GTTCAATTAGCCACCCTGATAAGGTAGGGCCAATTGCCGGAGCAAAAATCATAACTAAACCGAAAATTCCCATCGCAGCTCCGCGTTTTTCTAACGGAAAACTTGTGAGCAATACGTTCATTAAAAGCGGCATCATAATGGCTGCGCCTGATGCTTGAATAATACGAGCGGTTAACAAGACCGAAAATACGGGCGAAGCACCGGCAAGTATGGTTCCCGCTGTAAATAAAGTCATAGCCGTTAAAAATAAGCCTCTGATAGAATAGCGCTGAATTAAAAAAGCGGTAGTTGGAATCATAATACCATTCACTAACATATACCCAGTAGAAAGCCACTGGACAGTTGACGTTGTCACATCTAAGTCTTTCATAATAGACGGAAGCGCCACATTTAATAACGTTTCATTCAACAATGAGATAAAAGCGCCAATTAACAAAATAGCAATTATGCCATAAGGCGGCTTTTCCATTTGATTTATCGATTGACTCATTATTGTACCTCCTTATACTTTAAGTTCATTTTTTTAGACACATGTTCTACATAGAGTATATTATACTGTGAGTTCAATTTATGCAAGCGAAAAATCTTGCGTTCATGTCCTTTATTTTATCGACTTTTTTAGTGCTGTAATCCTTTTATATCAATACATTTTCGTGATATCGTCTATTTTTTTGAAAAGAACATTTGTGTAAACGCTTTAAATCATGTATCATAAAGTTGGACCATGAGTCTAATTTTATATTTAGGTGATAATAATGAATAACCGAAAACAGCAAGTTGTAAAAAATGCACACCATCTCTTCGTCGAAAAAGGATTTCAAGCTACATCTATTCAAGACATCATTGATTATAGCGGCATTTCAAAAGGAACATTCTACAACTATTTTTCTTCAAAAAATGAATTATTAATCGCTGTTTTTACCTGGCTTCATACAACAATTGAACAAGAGCGGAATCAGCTGCTGGTTGGGAAAAGCCTGACCGATGTAGATGTATTTGTTAAACAGATTGATGCACAGATGAAAAACCATCATAAACATAAATTTTTTACATTACTTGAAGAAGTATTTGTTTCCAATGATCCTGATTTAAAAGCATACATCAAAAAAACCCAGTTTGTTGAAGTAAACTGGGTTTACAAGCGGTTCATTGATTTATTTGGACAAGAAAAGAAACCGTACCTGCTAGATTGTGCAATTATGTTTCTTGGCATGCTTCATCGCAACTTTCACTATAATTTTATGGTTAACGGCACAAATACTGCCCCCCATGAGATCATAAGCTACAGTGTCAAGCGCCTGCTTCCTCTTGTAGACGAAGTAGCAAGTTCAGGAGACATTTTGCTCGATCCGCAAACGATTAAAGAATGGCTTCCATCTTGCCCAAATACTAAAAATCAAATAGAACAGCACATTTCTGCAGCACTTATCGATTTAAAAAAACAGGTTCACAAACAATTTACGGATGAATTCGAACGTCAAAAATGCACAGAGCTTATTAGTTTTATTGAAGAAGAGCTGTTTAAACAGCCAAATCCCCGCAAGTTTGTTGTAGATAGTGCCCTTCAATCGTTAAAGCAGCTGTCTGTTAACAACGGTAAAACGACCCTAGAGGAACTGCAAACGATGATTGATCAGTATGTGAGTGAACGTCATTAAAAAGAGAGTAAAACATAACTAAATCCATAAAATTCACAGACGAATAAATAGATGAAATCTACATTTACCCTGCCAATGAAAAAATCCGAATGCGTTTGATTCTCCCTCAAGAATCAAACGCATTCGGATTTTCCTTCAACTAAATAACTTTTGTCCCGACCTCTTTATTCACAAAGTGGAAATTGAAGTGAAAAACACGTTTCTTTTCCTTTTGTGCTAGACACACTCACTTTTCCCTTCATATAATGAATAATGCTGAAAGATACCATCGTTCCAAGCCCCGTACCTTTTTCTTTTGTTGTAAAATACGGTTCGCCTAACCGGTTGATTTGTTCTTGCGTCATACCGCAGCCTGTATCGATAATATCCACAATAACAGCTTCGCCTTCTTTTGTTACTTTAACGGTTAACGTGCCTCCATTTTGCATGKCTTCAATACTATTTTTAAATAAATTGATTAGGCACTGCTGAAGCTTTCTTCTTTCTCCCATTACGCAGAACTTCACTTCTTCATCAAATGTAAAATCAATAGCGACTCCATTCATATTGGCAAGAGGCGTCATAATATGGGTGACATGATGAATCTCTTCTGAAATATTCATTTTTTCATTTCGTTCCGGAGCAGAATTGGCAAACAGCAAGTAATCATCAATGATTTCTTTTGCACGATCTAGTTCATTAATCGCAATAGAAATGTAGCGTTTTTTAGCAGGTTCTTTTTCATCTTCTTGCAGCATTTGCATAAATCCTCTGCTTGCCGTTAGAGGATTTCGCACCTCATGAGAGATGCTGGCAGCTAAATGACTGACAATTTCTAGTTTCTCTGCTTTCATCAGGCGCTGCAGCACTAGTAAATTTGCCCGTATCGCTTCCCACAGTATGGTAATTACAAACATGCCTGCTACATCTAAAATCGCGAATTGAACCCACACGCTAATAGGAATGCTTGTTACGTGCAAGACAAAAATAGATACAAGCATAGCTAATAAAGAACCGATCAGACTAAGACAGGTGCTCACGATAATTCTATTTTTTAATGAGAAATGCAAAAAGTATTTTGTTATGAAAAATAAAGGAATGGATAAAATCGGAAGAGAAATTAGTGTTGATAAAAAGCCTACATCGTACCCGCCAATTAGCAAGCGCAGCAGTAAAATAAAGACAAAAAGCAAGCTTCCTAGCGGCCAGCCTCCATATAACGTTCCTAAAATATAAGGAATTCTTCGTAGATCCATCCGATAGTCATCCGGGACATAAGCTCCGTTAACCGGAAACAAAAGGCAAAAGGTAATAGCTAAAATCGGAAATACCGCGATATAACGATCTTTCCACCAATGAATTTTTTTAGCATACTTGATTAAATAAAACATCTGCACTAAAAACAGCGCCAATAAAATAAACAAAAAATTAATTAACAAATCTTTCGTGACAAAACTCATGCATTCACCGGTCTTTCAAATGAGATAAAAATAAACTCTTTTATTGCATTTACATTTGTAACACAAATTAGAGCGTAATCATAGATAAATAAACGTATTCTATTTACTTTTTTATAACTTCCTATGACTTTATCGTCCGTTCCCTAAAATAGTGAAGGCTAAGAAAACCTTTTCAACTTCACTAAAAATATTCAGAATTTTATTTACATATGAGTTACAATGCTCTATAATCAGATCAATGTACTTGGTTTTGAGAGTAGGAGGACGAAATATGGAACTATCAATTACCTTAATGGGATTATTCGTTGGAACCCTTGTAGGCTTAACTGGGGTTGGAGGTGCCGCTTTATTAACACCTTTACTGATTGTACTCGGCATTAACCCTTCCATTGCCGTAGGAACAGATCTTGTCTACAATTCTATCACAAAATTATTCGGAGTCGCTCAGCACTACAAACAGCGAACCATTAACTTTAAATTAGCAAAATATTTAGCCTTCGGAAGTATTCCGAGCGCTGTGCTGGCTATTGTCACACTTCATGCATTTCCATCTTTTCACGAGCATCAAGAAACGATTATTAAGCACGCTCTTGGATATGTCATGACGCTGGTTGCCATTTCAATTATCTTTCGCGTCTTTTTTGATAAATTAATTCGTCCCAACCGATTTCAGGAAATGGACTTAAATCAGAAAAAAGGATTAACAATCGGAATTGGCGTAGTCTTTGGATTCATTGTCGGACTAACATCGATTGGCTCAGGCTCATTATTTGCGATTGCGATGCTGTACTTATTTAAGCTAAAAACATCTGAGCTGGTTGGAACTGATATTGCACATGCGTTTCTTCTCGTTACGGTGGCTGGTATTTTAAATGCAAGCTTTGGAAGCGTGGATTACATGTTGACTGCTAACCTATTAATTGGATCTATCCCAGGTGTGTTAATCGGAAGCCGTTTATCAACGAAAGTGCCTTCAAGACCGCTTCAAGCCATTATGGCAACCATCATTCTAATTAGCGGAATTAAATTAATTTAACAAATAAAAGCACATGCCTTTGCATGTGCTTTTTATTAGTTTTTTTAAAGATCTACATTAAAAATAATAATGTTTTAAACCACTTCCCTTCCCTTCTTATACACTTCAACTAATATTTTTATTGAATTTTAGTCAAAGAGACCAATGACACTTCAAACAACCTTACGTTAAAATGTAAAAAAACATAACATCTGTTGTGATATCCAAAAAATTGTACGACGAAGGGAGAACACATGACACAAACAGCGGCAAAAAGTAAGCAAAAACCTTTTTATAAAGGTCTTTTCTTTCAAATTATGATGGCAATTGTACTTGGCATAGCCGTAGGATATCTATGGCCAAGCTTTGGAAATGCTGTGAAACCGATTGGAGACGGTTTTATTAAGCTTATCAAAATGCTGATTGCTCCTCTTATTTTTGGAGTAGTCGTTGTTGGAATTGCCAAGGTTGGAAACATTAAAACAGTTGGACGTATCGGCGGAAAAACCATTCTTTACTTCGAAATTGTCACAACATTCACTCTATTGATCGGTCTATTAGTAGCAAACGTAATGAACCCCGGCACCGGTATGAATGTTGATCCTTCAAGCTTAAGCACAAGCGAAGTGGACGCGAAGACAAACGGCTCCGAACTTCCGAGTGAAGGTGATTTTTTTCTTAATATGATTCCAGACAGTGCAGTTGGTGCTTTTTCAAGCAACTCCATGCTTCAAGTGCTTTTAATTTCTTGTTTGTTTGGCATCGCGCTTGTTCATATAGGTGGAAAAACAGCAGAGACCCTTTTAAATGTATTGGAAAAAGTAAATGATGTGTTGTTTAAAATTATGGGATACATTATGAAATTAACGGCTCTTGCCACCTTTAGTGCCATGGCATTCGCAGTTAGTCAGTACGGTCTTGGAACACTTGCTGCATTCGGAAAGCTATTTATCGCTATGACAATTGCCTGTCTAGCATTTGTTCTTGTTTTAGCTGTTATTTTACGAATCTATTTAAAATTAAGTTTGTGGAAAGTCATTCTATATATACGAGAAGAAATTATGCTGGCATTTGCTACGGGTTCCACTGAAGCCGTTATGCCGCAGCTCATGGATAAATTCGAACAAGCAGGATGCAACAAAGCAGTCGTGGGCCTTGTTGTGCCTACGGGCTATTCGTTTAATCTAGACGGTGCTTCCATTTACTTGTCTCTTGCCCTCGTCTTTTTAGCACAAGCAACAGGCGTGGATTTGAGCCTCACTGATCAGCTTTTAATGCTTGGTGTTCTTCTTCTTACGTCTAAAGGAATGGCTGGTATTCCAGGATCAGCTTTTGTTGCTCTCTCGGCTACCGCAGCAGCAACCGGATCCATTCCGGTAGCAGCCGTGGCTCTGATGCTCGCTCCTGATCGCTTTATGGGTAATTACCGGACCACAGTTAATATTATTGGTTATGCGGTAGCTGCTTTTATTATCGCACGATGGGAAAATTTATTAGATCTACAAAAAGCAAATGATGTGCTGGACGGAAAAATTGCATATCAGCCCAAAAACGCTGAAATTTCTCTCCCAGAGAGTATTCCAGCAGCCAATGAAAAAGCATTTTAACAAAAAATTTCCTGGCCGAGACAAGTCTATTTTGCTTGTTTTTCGGGCAGGAATTTAATTGTTACATGAAAGGCCTTTTGCTGAAACTTATTTTCTTCGAGTATTTTATATACGATTTGTTTAATCGTTTCTTGCGTTTTGGCATCAGCTGAAACGGAAGGCTCCATATACACATCCAGCTCTACTCTGTCTTTTGAGTAAAGGGAAGAATTCACGCCCCTTGATTCATAGCCCGCTTCAGTTAAACCGCTGCTGATTTTATGCCAAATATCCAGTTTGTCCATTTGTTTAATAACAGGCTTTGCTTCTTCGTACACTTGTGCTTGCTGAGTCTTGGAAACTTCTTCTTTTTTAGTAAAAACTGCATACCCTGAACCTACTACTAAAAACGTCATAATAGCAAATGCTCGCATCCTTTTCATTCTCTCACCTCATTTAGAGATATAGATTATAAATATGCGAATAATTGCTGCAGTATGACGGCTTGTATCTCTACTTCTTTTCCACTATACTCAGCAGTCGTTTAGAACTAGCTTCTGCTTCTTCTATCATACTGTCAAAAAGCTCTTGCACCGTTGGGATACTATCAATCAGTYCAACGACTTGACCTGCCCACCCATAGCCTTCATCGATTTTATTTTCATAAATATACCGGCAGTTTGCTACTCCGCTAATAACGTCTTTTAACTCTTCGTACCTCTCTCCTTGCTGCTCACGCTCAATAATGTCAAGAGTGTAGTGGGACTTCAATACGCGTCCAGGTGCTCCGAACGAACGTTTAATAACCACAGTATCTGTTTCTTTTGCTTCTACAATAGCTTGTTTATACGCATCGTGGGCATCTACACATTCTTTTGTCGCGATAAAACGTGTTCCCATTTCAATTCCTTCAGCGCCTAATGATAACGCTGCCAATAATCCTTGGCCGTTTCCAATCCCTCCGCTGGCCAGGACCGGAATTGACACAGCCGCAGCTACTCGAGGAATTAGTACCATTGTGCCGAGATCCTCACGTCCGATATGTCCTCCTGCTTCTTGCCCCACTGCCATGACAGCATCTGCTCCTAACTTCTCAGCTTTTTGAGCTTGACGCACGTTGGCTACAAGCACGAGCGTTTTAATTCCTGTTCCTTTTAATCTCTCAAAAATAGGTGCGGGATTTGCTCCTGTTATGGAAACAACCGGCACACCTTCTTCTACTGCTACGTCGAGAAGTTCTTTATAAGAACCTTCTGTTTGACCTCCAACAGCAAAATTAACGCCAAAAGGACGCTCAGTTAAAGAACGTACTTTCTTAATTTCAGCTCGAAGTTTCTCAGGTGTTCGGAGCGTCATAGCTGTAATTTGTCCAAGCCCTCCTGCATTTGAGACAGCAGCAGCAAGTTCTGCGTACGCTAAATAAGCCAGACCTCCTTGTACAATTGGATATTGAATTCCTAATAAATCTGTTACCCGTGTTTTCATCTATGT
>NZ_JBFULJ010000144.1:0-7224 GCF_056400385.1 Priestia sp. P5_B4 | reverse complement strand
GAACTACGCAAAATGAGTGATCGTCATGATCCTATTGAACGACACTTTCATGTACAACAACAACAATTCCTAAACGTAAGCAATTATTATGATCGTGTGAGCGATTTAGAGCGTGAAATCGGGCAGAACGAAGAAAAAGTAGAGGAACTTAAGAAGTCCCTTAATCCGTTTAAACTCAAAGAGAATAACATAATGAAACGACGTCACTTTGATAAAATTTCTGATTTAGAAAGTAACAAAGAAAGCTATGAAAGTAGCATTCAACAACATAAAGAATCTCTTCGTTTTTCAACTAAAGAAGAGTTCTATCAACGTTACCAAGAATTCTCTCAAAAGAAAGAAAATCGACTCAACCAAATCACGTATGAGAAAAAACAAATTCAAGTCGAGACTAGGGTACTATTACAAGCTGAAGAAGCTATTAAACAAGCCAAGATCCGTGAGATAAGCTCTTATTATCCGGATCTCAAAACAGCTGGCAAGCATCTTACGTACAGCAATGCATTAAGACTGGAACAGTATCACAATACTGCTCAGCAAAATCAGTTTAGACTATCTAACATCAAACAAAGTCTAGATGCTAACCAAAAGAAGCTAGACGAGTTCAAAAAACATCAGAAAATGGTTCGTGTAGAGAAAGAACATGTCTCAACTATGAGTAAAGAAGTAGAAAAGCTCAGCAACGTGAAGAAAAAGCTTGATGAATTAGACAGAAGTCCAGGAGAAAAAGCCAAACGGCTTGTCTCAAAAAAAGCTCGTCAAGATTATGAAGAACTTCAAAGTGAAGCTAAATATGGACGCGAAAACTTAAAAGAACTGGGATACAAAAGACAACAAGATTTACAACAACAACAAAGCCGTATAAACACAATGGAAAAAACAGTTGTCCCATGGTTAGAAAAAGAAATAAAAACACATAAGAGCAACATAAACGCTTTAAATACGATTTTTAATGCTATCCAACAGGCTACTCGTAGTGAAGAAATTACTAAGCAAAGACAGCAAATAGGAAGTATGAGAAGGATAACTATTAATAGAGCAAAGAATAAAGGTCCAGATCTTAGCCGTTAAGGATAAAAAATTGCCTTAAGGCAATTAGAAACAACTTTAAGTTGTTTTATATCTTATATGGATGAATACGCTCCTTTAATTTACGTAATGGATTTTCTAGGAACTATAAAGCACCAAGAAACTTTAAAAGTTCTTGGTGCTTTATTAATAATATTTATACTTCTTTTAGAAATGGACTCTCAATTATTGTATATTTACGAGCAAATCTTTTATAAGAAATACTTGTAAAGTTCTTACCTTTTTCAAAAATAAGCGTATTATGACTTACATCTTTTTCAGTAAGTTTATATCCTTTTTTCTTCATCATATCAATATATGTATCTAAGTGCCCTTTTGGGACTAAATATAAGATATTATTATCTACATCTGACGTTTTAGCCATAGGCTTATCTTTAATTTCTAATTGATATATAGCTTTCATATTTGCTATTGGTCGATTATCACCAAATATATGTTGCCAATTAATAAATACAATAATTAATAAAATGATGATAACTATTAAGGATCCTGAAAAAATTTTAAAAGTTTTGTTCAATCATGCTCACTCCATACTTGAAATTCAATTTAGTACCATAGTTTATAATAGTAGCATACTATTTAAATTATTGTTATTTTTAGCATGATTATGCAATAAAAAAGACATAATTAATAAAGCAAGAACAACCTATATTCCCTTTTATATGGAATACAGGTTGTTCTTTTTTCACATACCATTTGTTTGCTATTTAATATTTCACTTAATGATTATATAATACAGTTCCTTGTTTCAGAGTTACTGTTCCTGAACCAAGATTAACTAATTTTATTTTATAAGATTTACCTTTTGGAAGAATTCCTGCGCTTTCGAAATTAACACTTCTCCAACCGCCACCTTTTACTGTGACACCTTTACCATAATACTTTCCGGCACTATCATACACTTCAACAGAAATGCTTTGTCCTGATGAATTTTCCATATCTATAGTATCTAAATTTTTAAAAGTACCTCCACCTTTTACCCAAATATAACTTGAAAATGAAGTTTTACCGAAGTCATAACCTGTGTAGTTACCATAAGGATAAGGATTACTTGAAGCCATGGTTGTCATAAGTTGTTTAGACTGGGTACTTTGCATACTAGGTTTAAGAGCATAATTAAAACTATCAAAAGTCACATCTTGGTTTACACTTACACTTGTACTTTCACTATTTGTATCAGCTAAAGCAGTATTACTTACAGCAAAAATTGCAGAAGCACTAAAAGCTGTGACAATTACCTTTTTAAATAAAGTTTTTTTAAACATATGTATATAATTCCTCCTATGTAAATATTTATATATTTAGAAACGACAGCTTAAAATTATAAAATAATATTTTAATATTGTCAAACAAAAAACTACCCAATATTTTAGATTGGGTAGTTTTTTCTGTGTATACGATATACAAAGCTAGTTAACATAATCACTCTTTTAGGAACACACGATAAAAAAGAACCCTTGTGGGAGTAAGGGTTCCCGGTGAGGATATTTTCTTGAGTATGCAGCTTTTTATACACCGTTGATATGACGATGATCTTCAGGTGTGTGGTTGAAGAAAGAATGTATAAAAAGCGCTCCTTTTATACATATGCTTTAACCTCTAAATAATTGATTTTTTATCTGAATATGTTATAGTGGCAGCCCAGCTGATTTTTCAGTTTGGATTTCATTTAACCCTATATTTGTAAATGTAACTAAAAGGCCACCTCTCTTACCACACACTCAAGAGGTGGCCTTTTAGTTTGTTTACCTTTTGACTGGACAAATTATAACCTAATACGATATTTTAAATGTGTACATGTATATAT
Source organism: Priestia sp. P5_B4 (assembly GCF_056400385.1). Taxonomy (NCBI): domain Bacteria; kingdom Bacillati; phylum Bacillota; class Bacilli; order Caryophanales; family Bacillaceae; genus Priestia; species Priestia sp. P5_B4. The sequence continues at coordinate 4,328 of NZ_JBFULJ010000144.1, read as the reverse complement.
TTCACTTTTATCAACTATAAACACAGCTATGATCAACCACACATGTAAGAAAAGCCCTCAATTAATTTTGAGGGCTTTTCTTGTACTAGCATTTTGCTATCTTTCTCATTTCCAAAATTCCCACCACTTTTTTTCTTGAGAAGCTGCTATCATTTTTTTCGTATCTTGAACTTCACGAATCAGTGATAAAAGATTTTCATCTCTTTTATTTGAACTTGTTTCCACTGTTGTTTTTAATTCATCGTTTTGATCCTGTAAAATCTTATTTTGAGTTTTAATATCCTTAAGCTCTTTTTCCATTGAATTTAATCTTTCAGATATCTCATCAATATATTCTAATTTATCCATGAGAAGAGAAATTTGATTATTCTCTTCTTGTTCTTTAGATGTAGTTTCGGAAGAGATTATCTTGTTCTCGTCAAGAACAGCACCTGTTCTCTCTTCTTCTGGAAGCATTGATAATACTACATTTACGGCTGTTTCCATAGTCATGCCTTTGTCCTGTACTAGATCTTTCATTCTTTGTAGTAAGAGAAGATCTTTACTTCTAAATGCTCTAGAGTTATTAGATCCTCTGATGAATTTGTATTCTTTATTTTCTAAAGCAATACAATATTTTGTAAGAGAACTACGAGCTATTCCTAATGATTTTGCTACCTCTCCACCTAAATAAACTATTTCATTTATTTGTTCAGACATGTGTTCACCACCTATTCTTAATACAAATAACTATTTATTATATAGGCTATTGTAACAATGTTTTCGATTTAGAATAACATTCTCCTCTTTATTCTTTGATCAACATATGAAATCAGTATAAAGGTATCTATTAAACAATCACTGTCATACAGTACTTATAAGATTGTTCTTATCTAGAATAGCAGTTGTTCTCCTGCTTATTTAAAGATTATAAGCATTTTTAAAGGTGGCCGTCTTGAGACGGCTTTTTTAGCCTTTAGGCTTTTATTTTTCTAACGAAAAAAACATAAAAAGACCTTAGCAATTCTATGAGCGAATTGCTAATAAACAATAGTGATAATAGAGAGAAAGTTTAAAAAGAGGGTTAAAGCGTTGATATGACTGGGTTAGCTACACTTTTTAAGGTGTGCGGAATTCCTCTCATTACAGGACTAAAATGAGAGGAATTCCGCACACCTTAAATATTCCAATTAATAAAAAAAGATCGTATCAAATTTGATACGATCTAAAAAATCAGTTTAAAAAAATCTAGCAGGTAAAGTTACCTTTTTACCATTCTGATCTTTAAGATTTTTTAAAGAATGTTGAAACAATCTCATAGTTAATTTATCTAACTTAACTTCATTTTTTCGTGGAGCACAAATCATAATATAAGGATTTACAATCCATGTTCTAGGGCTTACAGTACGTCCATTTTCGGATACTTGACCTGCCCCTTCAGGATTAAGCAAAATCTCTTTTTGTTTCAAAGAATTCATAATTTCAGATGTTTGTCTACGAGATTTCCCAATCATTTCAGCGATTTCTGATACTGTTGCAGCCTTTGGAAGTTCAAAGTCATCTTCAACAACATTTTTTCGTTTCTTTTTAAATTTATCTTCTCTGGAAATGATTACGTTGCTTTTAAATTCTAAGTACGCTTGAATTCTAAAAAGAAAATCCCCTTCGGCTTGATTAAGATAACCAATTCTATTTAATAAATCTAAATTTCTATGCATAGTTTGATTAAACGGCTCCCCTGCAAACGGATCTTTACTGGTCCCAACAAAATGTTCCTCACCAGTAAGTTCTTTTAATTGATCTAATAAAGATTTTTTTAGTTCTTCTGCTTTTAACCTAGATTCTCCATCTTTCTCAAAATCTCTTTTTCTAGCATTTTGTTCTGCTTTATTTAAACTACTTCTCAAACTACTTTCTTTTTTCATTACAATTCCCCCAATTTTTAACTGGAAGAAATTAATCTGTTTGTGTTAAAATACAGTTATACACATTCAACAAAAAGAGTTAATCTTTCTTACAGGTTAATTCCTTCATAGTTTTTAAGAGAAGTCCTCGCAGTCGACCAAAACTTGAGGGCTTTTCTTATGCCTAATTTTCTACCAAATCTTTCATATTTGCAACCCTAATTCGACTCTATTCGCTTTTTTAACGCTGCAAGCAGCTTATCATCCACCCGTTTAGGCTTGTACCCCATCCGATCTATCAAAAGACCCTCTATGAGCTTCATACGGGCCGTATAAAGGCGATATTCACTTTCTCCGAACTCTATGACAGTTTTATCAATCTCAGCCTCCTCTGGCGCTTTCTGAACGCTTCTCATGAGATTATAACTTTTAGAACGCTCTTCTCTAACCAGGCGCAATAAAATTAACAAGTCATACGTATGAAAACGTTGAAGCTCCTGGAATGACAAAGCTGAATCTTGTAAACTCACATATTCTTTCAGTTGAGGACGTTTTATATGCAAAGGGGCTCCACAAACAGAACATGCTTCCTCCGTAGAATTATTTTCTGACTCACAATATAAACATTTCATCATAGGCTCCTACGGATCCTCACTCTTCAGAAACAGCTATTTCGGTTGCTGCTTTCTTTTTTTCTTTTACAACCACATCATGATGCAAAATCTTATCTTTRTTTTTKCCTACATAAGATTGCAATGCCTTCGCAATCTTTTCTGCTTCTTCTTCACTTWGAATCTCAAAGTATTTCTCGAAGATCGCGCCGACTTGAATCAGTCGTCTTGTTCTTTCTTTTCTCTCTTTTTCTTTTTTRCGCGCTTCAACTTGTTGTTTCTTCGCTTTCATCTTTTCAATTTTMTCTTCTARTTCCTGAAGAATTTCCTCATCTGTTCGCTTCTTCGGCACCCATCCTCATCTCCTTTTTCTGTTCTCTAATGTTTAAATTGATTATATCAAAAATTGAGATAAATTGGTATCCTTAGCATRGATTCTCTCACCAGGATATGGTATAATTCCCTTAGATTGAAGAGATAAGGGCGCACTTATACATCGTACCGATGTGTGCGGTTCCTTCGGAACGAAAAGACAAAAACAAAGACCCATTCGCCTAGATGGCGAATTTTATAAAAACTGTTTGCCTATCGGCAAAGATGAAACCACCATCTGACACCTTTGGTGTTCATGATGCTGATTTCATCTAAAACGTTGATTAGTGCACGATGTGCTCTCATCAACTCATTCCTAAAACAAAAACCCATTCACAAGAAAGGAGGAACGAATCATGGCTATTTACCATCTGTCGATGCAAATTATCAGCCGTTCAAAAGGACAATCAGCTGTCGCTGCAGCTGCTTATCGCAGTGGCGAAAAACTACATGATGAACGTACAGACGAGCAAAAGTTTTATGCTCGTCACGTGCAACCGGAAACCATGATTCTAACTCCTCCCAATGCGCCAGAATGGATGAAAGATCGGAACCGTTTATGGAATGAAGTTGAAAAAGTGGAGAAACGCAAAGATTCACAACTTGCACGTGAATTAAATATTGCGTTACCTATTGAACTAAATCATGATCAACAAAAAGAACTCATTCAGTCCTTTGCTCAAAATGAATTTGTTCAAAAAGGAATGGTAGCTGATATTGCCATTCATCACGATGATGTCAATAATCCTCATGCTCACATCATGTTAACGATGAGAAACCTAGATCAAGATGGATTCGGCAAAAAGAATCGTGACTGGAATGCTGATTTTGCGAATACAAAAGAAAATAACCTCGGGTACGTAAAAAATAGCAAAGGCTGTTTATCCATTCGTGAACAGTGGGCRAACTATGCRAATCAAGCGCTAGAACAAGCTCAAATCAATGAACGGATTACCCATCTTTCCCATGAAAAACGTGGACTCGAAACCTTACCAATGGTTCACTTAGGCCATGTCGCACATGACATGGAGAAGAAAGGGAAGAAAACCGATCGTGGCCAGATCAATAGAGGCCGCCAGGACTACAATAAGGCCGTGGTTGATTTACAAGCCTACCGTCACCAAAAAGAAGAACACTTAAAGAAAATGAAGGAAAAAGAGAAACAATTCAACTTTTCTACAGATATAGAGAAAACCTATATTCAAAAAGCTGCGTCTCTTATAGGTCAGAAGGTTATTACCTTAGAAGATATTACAGCACGCCACGAGGAACTACGCAAAATGAGTGATCGTCATGATCCTATTGAACGACACTTTCATGTACAACAACAACAATTCCTAAACGTAAGCAATTATTATGATCGTGTGAGCGATTTAGAGCGTGAAATCGGGCAGAACGAAGAAAAAGTAGAGGAACTTAAGAAGTCCCTTAATCCGTTTAAACTCAAAGAGAATAACATAAT